>NZ_JANEWM010000101.1:0-8222 GCF_028069825.1 Citrobacter sp. Igbk 14 | reverse complement strand
GACTTGCAAACAGAAAAAGTTTAGATATAAATTAGATATATCGAAACAACATCAGGAGATGAATGATGCAAGATCATCATGAAGGGTGCTGCAAACATGCAGAACACCAGCACGAAGGCTGCTGTAAAGGCGAAGGACATCGCCACGAAGGTCACCACAGCGAACACCACGAAGGTTGCTGCAAAGGTGAAGAACGTCGTCACGAAGGCTGTAACAAAGAACACCACCATGAGCATGGCTGCGGACATCGACACGGTCGCGGTGGTGGTGGCGGTCGACGTCAGCGCTTCTTCGGTCACGGCGAATTACGTCTGGTGATTCTGGATATTTTGACCCGCGATGCCAGTCACGGTTATGAGCTAATCAAAGCCATTGAAACATTGACTCAGGGTAATTACACCCCAAGCCCAGGTGTTATTTACCCGACACTGGATTTCTTGCAGGATCAGTCGCTTATCGCCATCCGTGACGAGGAAGGAGGACGTAAGCAGATAACAATCACAGAGCAAGGCCTGCAATGGCTGGAAGAGAACCGGGAACATCTGGAACATATCCACGAACGTATTAAAGCACGCAGTGTCGGCTTTGAATTACGCAAGAATCCACAGATGAAAAGAGCACTGGAGAATTTTAAAGCCGTGCTGGATCTGCGGGTCAATCACGGTGACACCAGCGAAGCGCAAATCAAGAAGATCATCGGTATTATCGATCGCGCATCGCTGGACATCACCCAGCTTGATTAAGCAGGCTGCGCGTCCTCTTTACGCACGCGGAACACTTTAATCATCTCTTTTAAGTGTAATGCCTGTTCGTTTAATGACGCCGCTGCCGCAACGGACTCTTCTACCAGACAGGAGTTCTGTTGCGTGGTGGTGTCGATCAGGCCAATCGCACTGTTAATCTGCGAAATACCGTCCGTCTGCTCGCGGCTGGCCTGACCGATTTCCCGTAATATCACATCCATTTCTTCAACGTTAGTGACCATTCCATTGATCAACGCGTTGGCTTTTTCAACCAGCGCCAGCCCTTCCCGGGTTTGACTGGTGGAGTCTTCAATCAGATTGCGGATCTCACTGGCAGACGATGCGCTTTTTTGCGCCAGTTGACGTACTTCTCCGGCAACTACCGCAAAACCACGCCCGTGCTCACCGGCGCGCGCGGCTTCGACAGCCGCATTCAGCGCCAAAATATTGGTTTGAAAAGCAATCGAATCGATCAGGTTGATAATTTCTGACATACGGTTAGAGGTTTCATTAATCACGCGTATTTTCTGCGTCACCTGATTCATCATCTCACCGTTGTTTTTCACGACCGTCGCCGCTCCCGTAGACAGCTTCGTCGCTTCATGGGTATGGTCTGCCGTCGTTTTGACCGTCGCGGTAATTTGTTCCATCGACGCCGCGGTCTGTTCTACCGAGCTTGCCTGTTCTTCGGTACGCGCAGCCAAATCCTGATTACCCGCGACAATCTGCGCCGCCGCCGCAGAGATATTCTCGGAGCCGTTTTGCACTTCCTCGACAATCTCTAACAGTCGGGTTTTCATTGCCATCAGCGCTTGCAGCAGCACACCGGTCTCATCCTTCTGTTCCATACTGATGCTGCGAGTAAGGTCGCCCTGCGCAATCGCCTCGGCAAACTGCACGGCTTCATTAAGGGGTCGGGTAATTGAGCGCACAATATACCAACCCATCACACAACCGGCAGCAATGCTGATCAGCGCCAGAGTAATCAACAGTGCGCGATTGGTGTGGAAATCATATTCCACCTGAGCGCCCGCCTTCTGCATCTGGGCATCTTCAATGGCGATCAACTCCTGCACTTTTGCTTTATACGCCTGCTGCACATTCACCGTGCGGGTCATCATCTCGTGCATTGCACCGGAGCGATCGTGATTCTGCAGCGCCTGCAGAATGCGGAATCGGGAAGCCAGATACTGTTCACGCACATCGCGGATATCCGCAATAATTTTTTTGGATGCATCATTGAGAGGCGCTGCACTCAGCGCATCCAGCAGAGCAGAAATTTGCTGGCTGATGGTATCGAGCTTTTTCTGGGACGCCTGGGTCCATTTACCTTCCTCATCCAATAACATCAATTGTTGAGTACTGACAAACTCCTGAAAATTATCAATGAGCAGATTGGCTTTTACCGTAATCGGATAGTCATTGGTAATGATGTTCTGCATCCCACTGTTACTACGATCCAGACTCAACAGCGAAAGGCCCGAACTCACCATCATCAGTACAATAAACAAACCAAACGCGATAAATAATTTCGAGCGAATCTTTACGTTATGCAAGAACATATTTTCTCCCTGGAGACAGTTTTCTTCAGACAGATATCCTTATCGGTCAGCATTCACCTAACTTTATGATATTGATCGTTTTTTAATTTACATCAATGTTACCAAATAGCTTTTGACGATGAATCAAGCAAGACCGATCGTTATATAAGCGATATTTAACAATATTTAAAAACAGGGCGCTCGCCGTCATAACGGAATAATGAAAATAGAATCGTAATACCAAAGAGGTATTATTTAATACATGGTTAACAAAATTATCACAAAAAACGCCTACCGGGGACGATAAGCGTTTGGCGGGAAAATGGGATGGGGAGAGAATTAATGTAGCACGGTCACCGCATCTTCCAGGCGACCGGCACGATGTTTTACCATTGCTGAAATCTGCGCGCTTTCTTCGACCAGTTCAGCATTTTTCTGCGTAATACTGCTCAACTCATTTACGGCACGGGTCAGGCTGGAAAGTCCATCTGACTGCTCCAGCGTTGAATGGCTAATTTGAGCGATCAACTGTGTCACATTCTGAACCTGCGCCACAATATCATCCATTGTCCGCCCTGCGGCATGAACCTGATCGGAGCCGGACTGCACCTTGTCGGCGCTGGCATCAATCAGTTTACGGATGTCATTTGCTGCGCTTGCACTACGACTGGCAAGATGACGTACCTCTCCAGCCACAACCGCAAATCCTTTTCCTTGTTCGCCCGCCCTGGCCGCTTCAACCGCCGCATTCAGCGCCAGAATATTTGTCTGGAAAGCAATATCGTTAATCAGGGTCGTGATAGTGCCGATCCGTTGGGTGCTGTTGGCAATATCGTCCATTGTTTTAATGACCGTATCCATCGCCTCACCGCCCTGTGTCGCCGCGCTGCTGGCGGCAATAGACAGCTTGTCAGCCGCCGCTGCCGTCGCAGAGTTTTGCTTCACCGATGCCGCCATCTGATTCATGGTGGTGACCGTTTCCTGCACATTCTCTACCGTCTGCTGTGTATGCTTGTTTAAATCATCACTGCCTTTCGCCAGCGTTTCACTGTCGTTACGCACACAGCTGACCTGACTCGACACGTCATGAATAAGCCAGCGGCACATTAACCCTAACTGCCCCACCGCCCGTAGCATCAGACCCAGTTCATCGCTACGGTTAAGATGGGTCACGCTGTTGCGCTCGCCAGTCGCTACTTTCAGTGCCTGCTGGGCAACATTCTCGATTGGGCGCACAATCTGCCATTCGAAAATAACCGTCGCCAGCAGCATCACCAGTGCGCTCACCAACAGTTGCGGCCATTCAGCCCCCATCTGCTGTAGCGCAGTTGCCAGGATGACAAACATGAAAGCCATGACACTGCGTACCCGCCAGCGAACCGGAAGCGACGGGAGTTTACCCAACCAGCCTTTACGTACCACCAGCCCCTTATGGACGCGCCGATTACAACGGCCTTCATTGAGTGCTTTATATAAAGGTTCGACCGCCGCAATTTCCGCTTCCGTCGCCCGGGTACGGATCGACATATACCCGGTTACGCGCCCTTCCCGCACCATCGGCACCGCATTGGCCCTCACCCAGTAGTGATCGCCATTCTTCCGCCGGTTTTTCACAATACCGCTCCACGGTTCCCCTTGTTTCAGGGTGTACCACATATCCGCAAACGCCGCTTTCGGCATGTCCGGGTGACGAACCAGGTTGTGCGGCTGAGCAAGCAATTCATTCAGCTGATAGCCGCTGACCTGGACAAAGGTATCGTTCGCATGGGTGATATAGCTTTGTAAATCGGTGGTCGACATGAGGGTGATATCATCATCCAGCGGTGTATTTTGCTGACTAACGTAGGGATGAGAAGACATGGTTGCGTCCTGTGCAGGTTATCTGGTTGTTAACTCTTTCGGCTTATGTTATTTCGGCGCTAATCTTTTTAACTTTAGTTGTTAAATTTGATTTAGATCGCAATTTGCGATTAAACCTCAAAATTTGTATGTTTTCTAATTCATTGATTTAAAATACTTTCATTACGCAACTATTCAGCACACCTTCACTCTGCGCACCGCAACAGTGCAATTTTCGCCCACTTTTAGCGCAATGACGCGTTTTTCCCGTCGGTTTTACGCGCGTAAACCTGGGCAAAATGCCAGCAAATGTTAATGTTTGAGATTAAATGTTGCACAAGCAAGATCTTCCCTGGTGTTTATCCCGATTTTCGTTAAGCGCGTCGGGATGGCGCAATCCCTGCAATACTTAATTCAGTATCATGTGATACGCGAGCTCCGGGAGCATATTTTGAACAGGTTACCTTCCAGCGCATCGGCTCTGGCCTGCAGCGCACACGCACTGAATCTCATCGAGAAGCGAACGCTTGATCATGAGGAAATGAAAGCACTAAACCGAGAGGTGATTGATTACTTCAAAGAGCATGTTAATCCGGGGTTCTTAGAGTATCGAAAATCTGTAACTGCCGGCGGGGATTACGGAGCCGTAGAGTGGCAAGCGGGAAGCCTGAATACGCTTGTCGACACCCAGGGACAGGAGTTTGTCGATTGCCTGGGAGGTTTTGGAATTTTCAACGTGGGGCACCGTAATCCAGTAGTGGTCTCCGCCGTACAGAATCAACTCGCGAAACAACCTCTGCACAGCCAGGAATTACTTGACCCATTACGGGCCATGCTGGCAAAAACGCTTGCTGCACTGGCTCCCGGAAAGCTGAAATACAGTTTCTTCAGTAACAGCGGGACCGAGTCGGTTGAAGCGGCGCTAAAACTGGCGAAAGCGTATCAATCGCCGCGCGGTAAATTTACATTTATTGCCACCAGCGGAGCCTTCCACGGTAAATCGCTGGGGTCGCTATCCGCTACCGCTAAATCAACCTTCCGCAAACCGTTTATGCCGCTGCTGCCGGGCTTCCGCCACGTTCCTTTTGGCGATATTGATGCCATGCGCACCGTCCTGAGCGAATGTAAAAAGACCGGCGACGATGTTGCCGCCGTGATTCTGGAGCCAATCCAGGGGGAAGGAGGCGTAATCCTGCCGCCGCAAGGGTATTTAACCGCGGTACGTAAACTTTGCGATGAGTTTGGCGCGCTGATGATCCTCGACGAAGTGCAAACTGGCATGGGGCGCACCGGCAAAATGTTCGCCTGCGAACATGAAAACGTGCAACCTGACATTCTGTGTCTGGCCAAGGCGCTTGGGGGGGGCGTGATGCCAATTGGCGCGACCATTGCCACCGAAGAAGTGTTCTCCGTCCTGTTCGACAACCCTTTCCTGCATACCACCACGTTCGGTGGCAACCCGCTCTCATGCGCGGCAGCGCTGGCGACCATTAACGTCCTGCTGGAGCAAAATTTACCCGCTCAGGCAGAGCAGAAAGGCGATATGTTGCTGGATGGTTTCCGTCATCTGGCGCGGGAATATCCGGATCTGGTACACGACGTTCGCGGTAAAGGCATGCTGATGGCGATTGAGTTTGTCGATAATGAGATTGGCTACAGCTTTGCCAGTGAAATGTTCCGTCAGCGAGTGCTGGTCGCCGGAACACTGAATAACGCGAAGACGATCCGTATCGAACCGCCGTTGACGTTAACGATCGAGCAATGCGAACTGGTATTACGATCAACCCGCAAAGCCCTGGCCGCATTACGGGTGAGCGTGGAGCAGGTGTAACAACCTTACCCGGCCTATAAAAGACACCCTTTTGTAGGCCGGATAAGGCGTAGCCGCCATCCGGCAATTAGCCTAACTTAAACAATCCGTACCCCCGCCGGCATGACGCGTTCAGGCGCCAACAGCACGCTTTCGCTGCCACCATCAGTTTCGGCACACAGCAACATGCATTCTGAGGTTTCACCGCGCATTTTGGCCTTTTGCAGGTTACACAGCACTACTACCGTTTTCCCCATTAGCTCCTCTTCGCGGTAATAAGGAACCAGGCTGGTCACAGTTTGCAGCGTACGTTCTCCCACATCTACCTGCACGATATAGAGTTTATCGGCATTTTCGTGGCGCTTCACTTGCGCTACTTTTCCAACACGTATTTCCATCCGGGCAAAATCGGCAAAGGCAACGGTATCCATTTCTCTCTCCAGGGTAAAATTTTACTAAAAAATAGCCGAATTTTCGTGGAAGATAAAGCGCGAAGAATTTACTAAAAACAGATGCATCTCATGGGGCTTCATTTACAATGAACAGCCCATGCGGTCGAATGGTGGAATGAAAGGCAAATATGGCAACACTTAAAGATATAGCAGCGGAAGCTGGCGTTTCTCTGGCAACGGTATCCCGCGTTCTGAATGACGATCCAAACCTGAATGTGAAAGAGGAAACCCGGCATCGTATTCTGGAGATTGCAGAAAAACTGGAGTACAGGAGCAGTTCTTCCCACAAAATGCAGGTGAGTGTTGCCAGTCAGCACCATATTCTCGCACTTTACAGTTACCAGCAGAAACTGGAGATCAACGATCCCTACTATCTGTCTATCCGCCACGGTATTGAAACACAGTGTGAAAAGTTGGGTATTGAGCTTACCAGCTGCTATGAACATCATGTTCCCCCCAGCATCAAAAAACTGACGGGTGTCCTTGTGGTTGGGAAGGCCAGCGATGCAATACGCCAGACCGCCACAGCGCTAACGGACAATATCTGTTTTATTGATTTTCAACCTCCAGGCGGCGGTTACGATTTCGTTGATACCGATCTGGTACGCATTAGCCAGGAGATCGTCGACTTTTTCATCAAACAGGGTGCGACACGCATCGGTTTCATTGGTGGTCAGGACGTGCCAGGAGAAGCGGATATCCGCGAAGTTGCCTTTGTGAAATACGGACAGCAGAAAGGTGTCGTTTCAGAAATGGATATCTACCGGGGCGGTTTCTCCAGCGCATCTGGCTATGAGCTAGCCAAAAAAATGCTGGCAAAACAAGATTATCCGTCAGCCTTATTTGTTGCTTCTGACTCCATCGCTATCGGCGTATTACGGGCAATTCATGAAAATGGGGTCCGGATTCCGGAGCAAATTTCGCTCATCAGCGTCAACGATATCCCTACCGCGCGTTTCACCTTTCCCCCACTATCCACTGTACGTATCCACTCTGAGATGATGGGCATTCAGGGTGTTAACCTGCTGATTGAAAAAGCGCGCGATGGCCGCGTGTTGCCGCTTCAGGTCTATGTCCCCAGCCAACTGAAACTGCGCGGTACAACCCGCTAGTGTTCGCTTTGCCCGATAGTGCCGTCGGGCAAATCCTCCCTTCCTCACAGCCCGTCAATTTTCTCTATTTCGTGATCGAGTTAAAGTAAATCGAATTCCTCTATTTTATTTAGTAAAAAGTTTACTAAAATAATTACCTATGATGTCGTTGAGCACAGGCTGTTAACGGTCGATTCATGCGTAAGGAAAGAAAATGAGGATTATCGATAACATAGAACAGCTTCAACAACATACGCATACGAAAAATCACTGGCAGCGTTGCGCAGAGGTGATAGGAAAGCTCGATAGTCTCTCTCCCGGTGTGGTTTACTCGCAGGGAGAGACGCTGAACTACGACGTCAGAATCGACAGCACAACGGATGCCCTGTTTATCGGCCATCGCCGCTGCATTGAGGTGCATTACTTTTTACAGGGCACACAAAAAATCGAATACGCGCCGAAAAGCCAGCTACAGGAAATTGACTGCTACCGGAAGGACACCGACCGTGAATACCTGAAAGGTTTGGGGCAAACCGTACAGGTCAACGCTGGACAAGTATTCATCTGTGATACTGATGAGGCATATCGATTCATTACCCACGCTATCGTGAAAAAATTGGTTATTAAAATCATCACGGAAGAGAACACCAGGCTGGTATAAACAGATTATTACGCCAGTGCATGGCAAAAGCATTTATTTATATTTTATCTGAATTACATAAATCAATCGCATAACTAATTCATAT
>NZ_JANEWM010000100.1:0-8860 GCF_028069825.1 Citrobacter sp. Igbk 14 | reverse complement strand
TTTGTTAATACTACAGGGTCATACCATGAGTAGTTTTACATTATTTCCCAAAATACGTACCGGTCTTGAATGGCTTGCCGGGCACAGTGATGCGGTAATTCAATTTGGCTGGAACATCGTCGCTGCCGTCATTTTGCTGTTTGTCGGTAAATTTATCTCTCGCCTGCTATCCCGCGGGCTGGAAAAATTACTCCTCAAGCGAAAAGTCGACATCACCATCATCCAGTTCTTCACTGCTCTCGTCCGTTACATTACCCTCGCCTTTTTCGTTGTCGCCGCACTGGGCCGCGTCGGTATTGAAACATCATCCATTATTGCGGTTATCGGTGCTGCGGGATTGGCTGTCGGCCTGGCGTTACAGGGGTCGTTATCCAACTTTGCCGCTGGCGTCTTGTTGGTCTCCCTACGTCCATTTCGCGCCGGGGAAGTCGTACAGATTGGCGCTGTTACCGGAACGGTAGAAAAGGTCCACATTTTCTCCACCACGCTTCTCACCGCCGACAGCAAAGAAGTGGTGATCCCAAACGGTAAGATCATTTCCGATAACATCATTAACTATTCTCGCCACCCGTTTCGCCGTATCGATCTGGTCATTGGCGTTGGTTATCAGAGCCGCATTGCTGATGTCAAACGCGTTATCAATCGGATCATCGAACAGGATCGTCGTATAGATCAGAAGCGTGGTGTGACCGTGCGCCTGGGAGAGCTTGGCGCCTCATCGCTGAACTTTTATGTTCGTGTATGGGTACGCAATGCTGAGTACTGGAACACCTATTACGACCTGCTGGAAAGTATCAAAGAAGCGCTGGACGACAACCATATCGACCTGCCCTATCCGCAAATGGATATTCGTGTGGAGAATGTTGCATCCAAAACGCAGCCCCAGCTGCAGTTGGTTGATTAGCCCCCTACAGAATAGGCGGTATATTCATATCGTCCTGAATTCAATTTCCCGACCATAGATAATAAAAAGCCCCCTGATTCACAGAGGGCTTTATTACATGTTATTGGCTCAGAAGCCGATAACAGGGAGAGGGATTATTCCCACTCGATTATAAATATAAGCAAAAAATCATTTATTAACAATAGGATACTGATATTCATAGGTTGAATGCCATAAAAAATACCATTTAAATACTCATTCGGCCTTTAATCTAGCTTATTGAGAATCGCTTTTCAGCCTACCGCCTTCACTCAGAAGCCTCTCGCCCTGCTCTAGGAACTCAATGAGTTCGCTCTGTATACCAACACCTTCGGTTTGCCATTCTTCTTTCGATCTAACCATAGCAAGCCCATGTGCATCACCTGTTAACCGTTCTAAGTTTTGATCGAACATACCTAGCGCACTTAGATAGAACTCACTCCATTTAGCAAAAGTAAGTATCCATAATGACACTCTCAGCGCATCGTCCCATTGGCTCCAGTTCGACGTGCTGGCGAGTGGTTGTTGTATGATTCGTCGCTGTCGCTTCAAGATTTGATTCATCATCGTCAGGCTTAACTCTCGCTGAGAGGTGTTACTATTGGCGAAAAGAAACGAAGCAATGTTAGTCGTCTGCCCTTCACGGGTTCGTTCAAACAAGCGAGACTGATTGTTCAGTCTCGGCCCAAGCATGCTCACCAACTCCTGAACCCATATTTCACAAGCGTCCTCAGTGGAGGCACGGGCATTCTGCAATAACGGTAAGATCACATCTTGGGACAACCAAGGCTCAGCCAACGCTAATTGCTTCATATGTCCTCGCATGGAATCGACCAAGTACCGCAACTCCTCCATAGGTATTTTCTCTGGTAGTTCCTCATGCAGAGCTTCAACCAAATCTTTATAAGTTTTCTCTTTATTAGGATCCTTGGCTGCATGGTTAATCATCCAACCTAAGGCGAGCACTCGTTCCTGATGAGTAAGGGTTTCCAGACACGATAATACTGACGTGAGTCCTGCAGGTATATCTAACTGTCGTTCTAGTGCATTAAATCCCAGCCATTTAAGTAATCCCTGCTTGCGATGGATAAGACTATCTCGTTGAATGATGCTGATATTGAACTGTATCGATAGGGAAACTTCGCTGACTATCTGGCTCAACAGAGACAACCGCATGACCTCCGACACTTCGTGCTCAATTTGCAGCCTAGAGATCTGTGCTTCGGCGATCGTCAACAAGCAATCCGGAGCATGACTCCATAAGATTTTGATGGCAAAGTACTCTGACCAAGTGAGGGCTGCGTATTTTGTCGAATGGAATAGCTGTTCCGAGCGATAAGGGCTGTGCAGTAAGACTTCTACAGTTTTTCGAAAGAACCATATATCAACTACAGCCAGTTCCTTATCTGTATTTTCATGTAGGCGATCGAACGATTCCACAACAAATTGACTCAATAACTTGAGAAAATCGCTATTTGACTCAATAACCCCCCATCCTATGTCCCCCGTGGGAGAATGTGCTAGCACTTCTCCCAGCACTCCCCAAGTTACATTAAAGTCCTTAGAGTTAATAACTTGTTTGTTATTGATGAAGTTATGTAGCCCATCGTGCAAAATAAGCGAGTTATCATTTAGTAAACCTAATGTCATCATCTGCGCTCTTAACTGGTCACCACTTAAGCCCTGCAATGACATTTCACCGAACCATACACTTAGTACTTTACCCACTCCAGACCTTTCGAGAAAGTTTAGAGACTCATACCGTCGCGGTACAGCTGACGTCTTACTAGAATCGAAAAGCAGTTGCATCATGGGATTCTCAACCTCATTTCCAAGACTAGTAACCATAATCTCCTGTACCAGCGCAGATTTATATTGTTCTATTTGGAGTAAAACATCCGAAGGAATTGGGGTAATCAGTAATGGGTAATTTTCAGCTGCACTTTGAAAAGAATTAGACAGATGGAATCCGGCAACCGGAAGACGATCTGCCCCCATAATTAAAATATAACGATCATGTAGCCGTCCTTCTTTTAGGCCATAGATACGAAACTTTAGGCGACCTAGTAAGTGACTATTATGCTCACAGCTCACTATTAAATTGTTTACTCGCCCCGTATAGAGTTGTTCTGAGCTATCTTGTTCATATTCAATCTCTCTCGATGTCTTTGGCAGCGATGTAAAAATGATATAATCTGACTTAATTGCTGCATTAATCAATACAAGCCCTAAACCAGCAGTCTCGAAGTAAGGATCGAATATAACTATTTGATGCTGCTGATACTTGCCCAATATAGTTCTAAACCACTCCACGAATTGCAATCGCCCTTCTCCATCCCCCATGCTCCATCTCTGGAAAAACTGCCCTTCTGACTTAGGCGGATGAAGCCGCGTAAAAAGAGAAAGAAGTTCACGATTCACCGGAACCCAAGGGTCTGCCTGCCGCCCACCGACGCGGTTGCCAAACCCCAAATTGCCCCGGTTAACCGTAAGAGCAGCCTTTACACGCGCTGACATAGCTGGCCTAGTTGCTTTTTCAAGCCAGTCGAACTTGACGGAACTTGTCCCTTGCCCCACCATATGGCCCTGAAAATTTATTTCTCGGATATATCCTATCCGCCACCGGCAGCAGAGCACCCCCTCATGAGGGCGATCGTTTGAGAAACCAAAAATCTCCAGTTCTGTACTATCTGTCCTCTCACACACCTCCTCGGTCACTTTAAACACATATTCAAACACTCCATCCTCTTTACGATTTGCTGAAGCAATAGACGAGGAAATGATTTGGCCATCGTTTGTAATGCTCAAGTGGAACTGAAATTTATCAAAGAGCGGCACTTGTGTCGGAGCAAAGCAAACTGATAGAGCAGGTGATGAGTCAATCCATTTAACACTTAGCAAGTTCTGCTCAAGGTCATTAAGCGTAGGAAAAACCAATAATTCAATATCGCCAAATCGTGTGGCATCTGATTTTCCAAAATCTAAACCAGTTTCCGCATTGAGCCGTTCAACTAACGAAGTAGTTAAGACAGCGCTGTATTCCTCACTCAACAGAAATAACGCTTCCTTATTCATTTGAGTAATCGAAGCACTGAAAGCCCCGGCTGCACTATGTGGGCTAGAAATTGACTGGCGATCATATGCATCTCGGTTGAGTAGATAAGCAACTGGGCGATAGACCAGATTATTGGCCATAAGAGCAGTAGCACCAAACAGTTTCGTTAATTTACTCGAACACTCAATTTCCAATATATCATTTATTTCTGAGATTGACCGACCAGCAATCAATTGCCTTAAAAACTCTGCACAATGGATACTGTCTATATACAAGTTAAGGCGGGTAAACTTTGCCTTGATGTTTCCGAAGATAAGATGGTTATCGTTGTCGCTGAAGGACCAACTGTTACTCGAATGGCTGTATGGGAGTAGACGTCCGTAAACTACGCGCATTTCTCTCGACTTTTCAGATTTAATCTGAAGGACCCATAGCTGAAGTGCACAAGCGCGATTTTGGTTAGAAAAAAGGCGAGCCAATCGTCCGTCGCCTAAGAGGTCATCTAGTGTAGTAGCCATTGAATTCTGCGAGTTCCTTTCCAAACTGATATTGCACAATATTACGCACAGCTCTGATTCTCCACCACTGTTTTGGAGCCCTTTGCCGCCGCAACCCCAAAATAGCTAAGCCGACTGGCAAGCCAGATCAGCGTCAACGTGACAATAAAAAAGCCAAGAAACACTCGAGCCCTAAATCCGAATAAATCCTCAAACAAGTAACGTTACGCCAAAATCGAGTCTGAGTACGTGGTACTGATTCTGACCCTAAAACCTATAGCATATTTTGCCCCAAAGTCAGTTACTTCTTTCCCCAAATCTTGCTAGTACCATCACATCTGGATAACTATTCTATCTAGATGTACAGCAAAAAATGCTGATGTGGTAGTGTTATCAGATGCATGAAGCTTCGGTAACGTGAGGGCGGTAGCGTACTAAAATAGGTGCGTAGCATCTGATTATACGGTCTTGCCCCTTTACATTTTAATGGCTAGGCCTGAGATGAAAACCAGTATTACAGCATTGACCAAGCTATTGTATAGCCGCACATTGATGATCTAACTGATGCCGATTCAACTTTTTTCTGCCGATTATGCGTAATACTGTAACAGAGTAATGACTGATGTTAATTATTCATTTAACAATAGACCATAGATGTAGTGATAAATAATCATCCGCGAATAGGAAAAGGCTGTTATAGTGTCCATAAACATTTCATTTTGTGAAGCATTTTTTGTTAACATTACAGTTAATACAGCCATATACAAACAATATTTATTAGGCTTAAAGATAGAATTCTAAAAATGAAACACACTGTTACCAAAATACATTTAAAGGTGACTTCAAAAAAGGATAACTGATGAATAAGTTTATAGTTTTTGTTCATGGCTTAGGTGGTAAAATAGACAAGACTTGGGGTAATTTCCCACAGTATATAATTGATGACCCTGATATTGAGCATCAAGTCATTGAGTATGGGTACACATCACCCAATTTCATAACACAATTCTTTAAATCTGCCCCAACAATTTTAAACATTGCTAATGGACTGCTTACCGATATAAAGGCTAGATGTGACCTTGGGAATGATGAAATCATTTTAGTAGGCCATAGTATGGGAGGGTTAGTTATTAAACGTCTTCTCGTGAGGCTTAGTAAACTAGGAACTAAACATAACATCAAAAAGGTATGCTTTTTTGATGTACCTCACGGTGGTTCAGGTTTAGCAAATATCGGTAAGTTCATTGCATTTAATAACAGACATTTGAAGTCGCTTGTTAACAACTCAAGTGATTTAGATGCTTTAGATGAAGATTGGGTAGATAAAAAGTTAAGTGAGCAGTTGAACATACTGAGCATTATTGATGCAAATGAAACTGTAGTATCTTCAGTAAGTTCAAAAAGCCTATTTAGATACCACCCTATCGAAACAATAAATGGAGTCGATCATAGCTCTATTGTAAAACCAAATTCAAAAGATGACACACAGGTCATCCTACTAAAGTCATTTATTAAAAGCTCTCCTTCAGTTGGAAAATTTAATCTAGATTCAGCTAAGCCTATTAAAGAATGGCTTAAATACGATGAACGTAAGCACGAGCTTTCGTATGAAGAAGATGAACCAAGAAAAATAGCATTTTCAGCACTATCAGAAGCAATAAACTCTGATGCTTGTTTTATAAGACTTACTGGTTTATCTGGTTTAGGAAAGTCACGATTATTGATTGAATACAAAAACAGAAACAATATAAAAGATAATGATTTCATTGTGTTTAGTGGCTCTGAAAATATTAATAGGGTTCAAGAATCAATAAAAACAGCAGCCGAGAACGGTGCGGTAGGGTTTATTATAATAGACAACTGCTCAGTGGAACTACATAATTACGCCACAAATGCAATTGAGGTTAACAATTCGCCTCTAAAACTCATCACTACTTATTTTTATCACGAAGAAAATAAGAAACTAACAAATAGCATTCGTATAAAGTTAGAAAAATTAGGAGCAGAGCAAATAAGCAATATTATCGAAAGTCGACTTCCAGATCTAGATCCCTCATCAAAACAGCAATTAGAGAAATTTATTGAGGGGTTCCCCCTGCTTGCACAAATGGCTATCAAAGAGCTACAGCAAGAGGGGCGTATTACAACCAAATTTGATGAATCAAACCTTGTAGAAAAATTAATAAATGGCGATGGAAGCCTGAGTGACCAAGCTAGAGAATTGCTTAAAGTCTTTTCTCTTTTCGATTATTTTAGGTTTCAGAAAGGGAGCAGAGATGATATCAATGAAGATGCTGAATTTTTAAAGCGTATTGCTGGAACAGACCAGATAACTTTCGAAAATACAATTATGACATTCAATCATAAAGAATTGATTAATTGTACTGGAAGCCTAGCTCGCGTAGTCCCTAAACCATTAGCTTTAAACTTGGCAATGGAATGGTGGAATACAAGTGCATTTGACAGACAAAGTGAAATTGTTTCCAGCCTTCCAGCTATGCTGCTTGATAGTTTTTGTGATCAAATAAGATACCTAGACTCATCGATAAATGTTCAGTCATTTGTCGAAAACTTTTGTGCTGCCAATAACCCTTTCGGCCAAGCGGAATTGTTACTATCCAAACAGGGTTCAAGACTGTTTCGCGCATTAGTTGAAGTGAACCCTGCTGTTACGAACAATCAGTTACACAGAGTTATTTTACAATTAACTGATAAAGAGATACTCGATATTAAAGGCGATGTAAGACGCAACTTTGTCTGGGCATTAGAGATGCTTGTTTTTCATAAGTCTTGTTTTGATAAAAGTGCATGGGTTTTATTTAAATTAGCACAATTTGAAAACGAAAATTATAGCAATAATTCACTGAGACAGTTCGCACAATTATTTCGCTGGCAATTATCTGGTACAGAAGCTGATTTTGATCAAAGGCTAGAAATTTTGAATAAAGCTCTTTCTTTAGATTTAGAAAGCGCAGATGTGGTAATAATAAATGCTATTAAAACGGCAATGGACACTCACGGAGGCACCAGAACTATAAGAGCAGAGTTTCAAGGCACTAAGCCAGAGCTAAAAGAATGGAATCCAAAAAAATATCAAGAAATTTATGATTACTGGCAGTCATTATTAGAAATTCTACTTATGATTATTAAACGTGGACATTTGATCGAACAGGTTAAAGATGCTTTTGGTCATGAAATTAGGGGATTAATTCGATATAACCTACTGGATAAATTGGACTATTTTATAAAAGAAGTAATCAAGTTAACAGGTAAATACTGGCCTGCCGCAGCTCAATCGATATCCCATGCTTTAAATTATGATGCCAAAGGAATGAATCAAGAACAAATCGATATCTTAATGTCGTGGGAAAAATTATTAACGCCCGATGAAAATAGTATTGAGGAGCTATTAAAATTAGTCGTATTTAATCCGTCGAGAGAGCATAAAAAAGACGACAATGGCCACTATATTGATATGGCAGCTGAAGATGCTAAGGATCTAGCAAAAGTCCTTGTAAACAGGCTTGCTGATTTGTATGAACATTTTGAACTGTTGATGACTTTTCCTGAGCAGAAACAAAGCTGGATTTTTGCAAAGCATTTGGTCCTAGAAGCAGATTATACAGAAGAACTACTCAATGTAACTCTCGAACATTTGCGCAATCATAAAACTGTAAGTACTCAGTTCTTTTCTGGTTTATTTTCTGGACTTTATATAAAGGAACCTGTTAAATGGAAAGAAATAGTTGAGTTAATAGGTTCAGATGAAAAGCTCATTAAATATTATCCTGACGCGATACGCACAGGTCGCTTTGATATTACACATTTAGATGTTTTCATTCGACTGATAGCTGAAGATAAGCTCCCTAGTTATTCAGCCGCTACGCTCGTTTATGGACACGCGACAGAGCATTTAACTGAAAAGCAAATATCTCATTTTTGTATGTCACTCAGTGAAATTGATGCGACTGCAAATTGGGTAGCACTTGATAATATGAATATGTACATATTTGGTCGTGAAGATGTGGACTTTACTCAGCTAAGGCTGACTTTGGTCCATCTGGTTCTTAATGTTTCTTTTAAAAAAGAAGATAAGAGTCGCTATTCGGATAGCTATCATTGGCTAAACTCAGTGGAACGGCTATTAAAGTCTGAAAACGCTGAATTTGCATTACAACTATGTTCGCATATAATTGACCAAGTTGGCGGTAATAATGTTGATTATTCTGATTTATGGGATTACCTAAATAATGCTTTTTATAAAGCATTTGAGCTGCACGGGAATTATATCTGGCCAAAGATCTCCAACAAATTCAATGATAGAAACGCAAATAAATCGTATTACTTAACTGACTTACTTGGAAGTGGGAAATCTTATAAAAAAAG
>NZ_JANEWM010000010.1:0-94291 GCF_028069825.1 Citrobacter sp. Igbk 14 | reverse complement strand
AATATATATATTGTAAAAATTTTTCAAATGCGCAACATTGACACTATGATAAGCCTCGCACTTTTAACTTAAATTTTACATTTTCAGGGTAAGGTTATTTATCGTCAGCGCGGAATGCGTTTTGACGCTATCGGGACACACATCCGCCTGTGCAGCGATGTTGCGCGTGGGCTGGTAAAATAACGCGGCCATTCTGACCTTTCGTGCCCCGCGGGCATGTGTTAAAAATGGTCGTTGTTTCAGGGAATTGAGTGCAGAAAAGATTATGATTACTCATGCGGTCATATTTGCGCCTATCGGGCAGGTCAGTCGTTCAGACCAGATAGTGCAGCGCCTTTCAAACGCCATTATTACCGGGTTGCTGGAGCCAAAAGAACAGCTGCCCAATGAAACCGATTTGGCAAAGATGATGGGTGTCTCACATATCACTATCAGAGAAGCGCTCAACACGCTTCGGGCTAATAATCTTATCCATACGGTTCGTGGCCGTAATGGCGGGAGCTTCGTTTGCGAGAATATTGATGGCAAAAATAGCGCCCTGCATCCGTTTAAATCGATCAGTACCGATTACCTTTCGGATTTAGGCGAAATGCATTGCGCCATTATCAGCCACAGCGCCAGGCTAGCCTCCAGACGCATGACCGGGGCGGACATTGCCAAATTTCGCGAGTTTGTAGACGTACTGAGGAAAGCCGATTCACCTGAACTGATGACTCAGGCCGATATGCGTTGTTTGCTGGCAATTGCGGCCAGCTCTCATTCAGCACGGCTGGCCAACCAGGAGCTTCAGGTCCAGGCCGAGTGGGCATCACTGGTGGCAATACTCTATCGCGCCGACAATATTCATGCGGAAATTATTGCGCTTTATTCCGCGCTGGCCGACGCGCTCGCCGCCCATAACGAAACCGAGTCAGTCCAGTACGCCACGCAGATCATCGACACGTTTACCTATTACCTTATTGAAAAAAAGCTGAAATATAACTCGAACTGACAATCAGTGAAGGCAGGACAGACCATGAGCTCTTCGACATCCTTAAGCGCATTAATCCGTAAAATTGATGATATTACCGCCTCTACCGTAGAGTCTACCGTTGCGCTGGCGAGGAGCATTCACGAGGCCATTGCTGGTGTGCAAAAAGCTTCAGCCGAAGTTGTCCTCGACCCTGCTGTCAGATCAACGGTTCAGCAACACATCAAGAGCACACTGAACAACAACCACTACTGTTCAGGCGCAGGTTTCGCCAGCCATATTGAGAGTACAGAAACCACCAAAGAATATTGGCTGCTGGAATGGTGGTATAAGAAAGATAATGGATTGAGTCAGGCACATCTGGATTTGGATCAGGCGACGCAACAGCGGCTGGATTTCAGAACCTTTGAGTGGTTTAAGCATTCGCCTCCGGCAGGTGAAGCGTATATCCATGGCCCGTATGTCGACTATATCTGTAACATCTCCTATACCCTAACCTCAGCGGTGCCAGTTTACTATCATGATCAGTTTCTCGGCGTCGCCGCCGTCGATCTGCTGGTCAGTCAGATAGAAGCCGAACTGCTCTCCTGCCCTCACCCTGATTATGTCATCCTGACCAATCTGGAAAACCGGATCATCTTTTCCAGTTGGCCGCGCTTTCGTGTCGGTGAATTATTGTCACCTGCGCACAGCACAGTGGTGTATCAAAGCGACTACTTTATCCTTTATCACTACCAGAAATAGTCAATTCAAGGCTGAGCGTTACCGGATAAGGATGCCAGCGTCGTATCCGGCGCGTAAAACGGTCGAAACTAAGGGCCCGAAGGCCCTTAGTTTTAGTTATCCTGCCCCATATTGAGTTTCGTGGCGTAGGCAATGGCATCGTTTTCCGGTGCAGCCGAGCGGCCAAAGGGTCGGGTAAGGAACATGTAGATCAATCCTGAACCTACCACAATCGCCAGACCAAACAGTACTGTCCAACGGTCGATGAAATCACTGCTGTCAGCAGGCTGTGCCAGTAACCAGATCCCACACAGACCGTAAGCTAACGCCAGCACGTTTACAATCACACCCCAACCACCAATCGTCCACTCTCCGGCGGGTTTCCAGCCTTTCAGACGTTGACGCAGCGCGGCCAGTACCACCATCTGGAATGAAATATAAATACCGATAACAGCAAATGCGGTGATACGCGATAAGTTATCTGGCTGGAAATAGACCCAGACACAAATGATAACGGGCAACACACAGCTGACGACCATGGCATTATCCGGGACACCATTTTTAGAAATTTTGGCCATCCATTCACTGCCCGGCAGCATTCTGTCGCGGGAGAAAGAAAAGATAAGACGACTTAATGCCGCTTGCAGAGACAAAATGCACGACAGCATCGCGATAATAGCGACAATAATAAAGACCGTCGCACCGGTTTCCCCCAGCGCTTCATTAAGGATTGCCGGGATCGGATCGGCGGTTTTACCATTCACGATACTCACCAGGTTCGGTGACGCCAGCAGGTAGCCCATGACGGAGATAATGGCGGAGATCGCGCCAAACACGATACTTAAAATCATGGCTACCGGGATTTTTTTGCTTGGATTTTGCACTTCCTCTGCCACGTTACCGCACGCCTCGAAGCCAAAGAACATAAACAGGCCCATCAGCGCGGCGGACATAAAGGCGGTGGAATAACTTCCGTCATGCGCCAGTACCCCCATCGAATCAAAGATGACGGAGAAAGGCTGTGAACGGTGGAAAATCAGCAGGTAAATACCCAGCGCAATTACGCTGACGATTTCACACCAGAAACCAATTTTGGCGACCCTGGCCAGATTCCTGGTCCCGGACATATTGACGGCCATCATCAAGAGCAGCAGCAAAACGGAAGTCACCAGCATGGTGGCGGGTGTCTGGCCATAATGAAAGAGTGATTCAACAAATGTTGATGTGTATTCCGCGATCGAGGTAATGGTCACCACCAGCGCCCACAGGTAGATCCAGGCGGCGATCCACGCATATTTCTTACCCCACAACCTTCTCGCCCAGGGATACAGTCCCCCGGTGATCGGATATTGAGACGCAACCTCACCAAACACCAGGGCGACTAACAACTGCCCACACGCGACGATCAAAATCCACCACACTGCGGGTGGTCCTGCCAACGTCACTGCCAACGCGAACAGCGAATAAACAGCGGTAAGCGGCGACAGGTAGGTAAAACCCAACGCAAAATTTGAAATAAGCCCGATCGAGCGGTTGAACTGTTCTTTGCCATCTTTTTGAAAATTATCGTTTTTCTTATCAGGTGTCTGTTCCATATTGCTTTCTCTTTTGTGGAATAGTCGCAGGGTTGAACAATTAATGTATAAAAGATATTAAGTTATATGTATAGTGATTTTGTCGCATATTTGTTAAAACAAATCGCACATCACGTTCCTGAATGGACAGGGATATAACTCAGTTTATTAACATTTATTTAACACATAGAGTGAGTTACGAGAGATGTTCAGCGTTGGCGGGATGAGATGGCTGGTGCGCACCTGGTTGGCGTTTATGCCCAGGTACGCACCAGTGGAAACGACGATTTTTGACTTAACGCAGGCTTTCTTCCTTTCCAGCAACTCGCGAGTTACGCGTGGGAGATATTGACAGAACGTACAGTGCCAACCCACCGCCACTCACCAGGGCAAACGCAACAATCACCAAAGACGCATCATAATTTCCTGTCAGATCTTTCAACCGTCCCATGAGCGGCGGAAACACCAGGCCTGCCACGTTGGCAACAGCATTGATCAGTGCGATGGCCGCTGCGCCTGCGACCCCGGTTAAGGATTCTGTGGTTGCCGCCCAGAATATTGGGGTAATTGCCCAGTTCAGACCGACCGTTACCACCAGCAGAAGGTATGCCAGCAGCAGATACTGGGTATAAACCGCGACAAGGAGTAATCCGCCGGCTAACATCAGCGGGATTGCAAGGTGCAGACGTCGCTCTCCACTACGGTCAGAATGGCGACCATTGAGCCACATAAACAGACACGCGAACAAAAAAGGTACCGCGGAGAGTAAGCTGACAATCAGGTTACTTTGCTCCGTGACGACACCTTTAACGATCAGCGGCAGGAACAACGTAATGCCTATCGTACCAAAGGCCTGCAGCAACCAGATGGCACTCAGTAGCCATACCTTTTTACTGGTGAGAGCCTGATGCCACTGATGGTGATGATTGTCTGCCCCGGCTTCGGACGAGAGTTTCCGTTGTAACCAGTCTCGTTCCTGTACACTGAGCCAACGCGCCTGAGCGGGAGAATCATCAAGATAAAACCAAACAACCACACCGAGGATAACCGCCGGAATACCTTCTAATAAAAACAGCCAACGCCAGCCCGCAATATCGAAAAAACCATGCATATTTAAAATAGAGCCGGAAATTGGCAAGCCAATGACTGATGCCAGCGCAGCGCCGATATAAAACATGGACATGGCATGTGCCCGGTTATTTCGAGGGTACCAACAGGAAAGATAATAAATAATTCCGGGGGTAAATCCCGCCTCCGCGACACCGAGTAAAAAACGCATAATATATAGCTGCGTTGGCGTCTGCACCAGACTCATACCCGCAGCAATCATGCCCCAGGTCACCATAATCCTGGCGATCCACAGTTTCGCGCCAACGCGCGTCAGAATGACATTGCTGGGCACTTCAAAAAGAATATAAGCAATATAAAAAATACCGGCAGCAATACCATACATTTCAGCAGTTAGCGCAAGATCGGCGTTCATCTGTAATGCGGCAACTGAAATGTTAGAACGGTCAATATAAGCAATAAGATACAGCAACATCAGGAAAGGAATAAGCCGTTTGTTCACTCTCTTAATCGTTGAATCATGAATATCATTTTGCATGTTAACCTCGCATGCTGCGCGCCAGAGAACGCCAGTACGAACAGGTGTTTAATCGGGTATGGATGCGCCATACCCGATCCACTTGCTGGAGATGACTCAGACCGACAAATTGAACTGTGAAATAAAACTATCGATGGTTTTTAAATCCTCATCCGCTAATTGCCAACCGGGTTTACGACAATAGTCATCGGCGATGATCCCGCGTCGCTGCAATATCGTTTTTTCAATCTGGATAATATATTCGCAGTGTTGCATCCAGTGCTGAATATACGGCAACAGCGCGTTGTGTAATTGCACCGCCTGCTGATGTTCCCCCGCCAGCCAGTGTTGATATATACGCACATAAATTTCGCTAAACGAGCAGCCTGGCATCACGCCTTTTCCGCCCACGTCCAGCATATGCAGCATATAGAGACCTGCGTAACCGTTGAGAACGTGAGCGTCTGGAGCCTGTTGCAGGAATTCACGCGTGTAATCCACAGGCGGATTACATTCAATCTTAAACACCGCATGTGGATAGCGTTTTGCGACCTCGGCCAGTTGATGTGGCGCAACCGGGAATCCTGTTTCGCCTGGCGCGTACTGCACCATCACCGGAATAGTTACCGCCTCAAGTACGGCAGAGATGTGCGCCTGTACAGCTGCCAGTGACGGTTGCAGGAAAAATGGCGGGAGCAACATCAACGCGTCAGCCCCCATGCTTTGGTACAGCCGCGCCCGCCGTACTGCAAGGTCGGTGCTATGATCGGTAATCGACAGTGCACGAAACAGTCGCTTCCCCGACAATTCATCAAGATAGATTTCTGCCAATTGCAACCGTTCGCCATCGTCCAGCTTGGGAAACTCGCTGGCAATACCAAACAACGTTAAACCATTCACACCGAGACCGGAAAGGTGAGCCACCAGCCGACGAAAACTCGTAAAATCGACCTCACCCTGTGCGGTAAACGGCATGGCGACGATGGGATTGACGCCCTGGATCATTGCGACTGATGACATCAGAGATCCTCCCGATCGGCCAGTACAGCCCCTTGCGCCGCAGGTAGCGCCCAACGACGATACAGCCGCAAGAATCCACGTGGCACCTCTTTATGCACCAGTTGGCAGACTTTTTGACGCTCTGCCAGTACGGCATCCGCCACATTCAGCGTTAATGTCCGCTGCGGAATATCAATGCTGATAGTGTCCCCCGTTTCAACCAGTGCCAGCACGCCGCCATCGCTGGCTTCTGGCGAAATATGCCCAACGAATAGCCCCCGATTTGAACCGGAAAAACGCCCATCGGTGATCAGCGCACACGAGTCCGAGAGATTCATCCCTTCGAGGAATTTCATCGGCTTATACATCTCTGGCATGCCCGGCCCCCCCTTCGGACCTTCGTAACGCAGAACCAACACGCTGCCGGGTTGAATATCACCGGAGAGGATCGACTCGACGGCCTCATCCTCGCTGTTAAACACCACGGCAGGTCCGGTAAAGACCATCAAATGCTCCGGAACCGCAGCGGGTTTCACCACACACCCCATAGGCGACAAATTGCCATGCAGCACCGCGACACCGGATTCATTGCGTACCGGGATCGCCAGCGTATGAATCACTTCCGGGCGACGAGTGGCAGGAACATCCATTAGCCACTCCCCTTTTTTCTGTCCATTGACCGTCAGGCAATTGAGTTCCAACAGGTTGGCGATCTCTTTTTCCACCGCAGCGACGCCCCCCGCTTCCCAGAAGTCGATCATGTCGTATTCCGATGCCGGATAGAGCGAAGCCACCAGCGGTACCTGATGACTCAGAGCATCAAACTCAGCCAGCGGCAGATGTCCCAGTTCCGCCTCATAGTAAATAGCTTGCAGGTGCAGAATGGCGTTGGTTGAGCCCCCCGTAGCCAACAGATAGGTCATCGCATTGCGGATCGCGTCGCGGGTAATGATCTGCCGCGCATTCACGCCGCGCTTTACCAGGTCCACTGCGGTCATTCCTGTCGCATAGGCGCAATCAC
Source organism: Citrobacter sp. Igbk 14 (assembly GCF_028069825.1). Taxonomy (NCBI): domain Bacteria; kingdom Pseudomonadati; phylum Pseudomonadota; class Gammaproteobacteria; order Enterobacterales; family Enterobacteriaceae; genus Citrobacter; species Citrobacter sp. Igbk 14. Next base: position 87,419 of record NZ_JANEWM010000010.1, on the reverse strand, counting down.
GGCGTTCGCGTGAAATCGCGGGCAGCGTACTGCTCCCCGGCAGGCTCATACCCAAAACCTCAGCAATACAGCACATCGTATTGGCCGTTCCGTACATCGTGCAGGATCCGTGCCCTGGTTCGGCAATATCTTCAATGTGCCGGAACTCTGCCTCATCGATTTCCCCGCGACGTTTCCAGCCTATCGCCTCAGTGACAATATTGCCGTCCCAATGCTTACCTTTGTATTCAGCAGGATACATTGGCCCACCGTTGACCAGAATGGCCGGAATATCAAGTCGAGCCGCCGCCATCAACATGGCGGGGACAATTTTGTCACATGACCCCAATAGCACCATGCCGTCGAAGCGGTGGGCACGCATCATCACTTCGATCGAGCTGGCGATAATTTCCCGCGCCGCCAGGATGTAGCGCATGCCCAGATGCCCTTCTGCAATACCGTCACAAGGAGCGATGGTACCAAACACCATGCCTACGCCACCCGCTTCATCAATGCCCTTTAGCACATGTGTCGTGAGTTCATTCAGGTTGGCATGCCCTGCCGTTGCATTGGTATAACTGTTGACGACGGCAATCACTGGCCGGCGAAGTTGCTCGTCGGTATGTCCCATTGATTTATACAGGGCACGTTTTAAGGCGCCGTCATCACCGCTGAGGATCGGGTTGAAGTGTTCGCCACCACAACCTGCGCATCCGCTGCCACAACTGCTCATATATGACCTCTTTTCGTTAATACACTGCTTTCTGCCTGTGTCGTCGCTTTTCGATCGCGGGGGTTAATCAGGCGTGCCGGGATGAGGAAAATCAGCGGTGCGCAGAGCACCAGGAATCCCGCCAGAATATACAGCCCGCTACTGGTGCTGCCGGTGGTGTCTTTCAGCCAGCCCAGTACGGTCGGACCAAAGAACCCGGCCAGGTTGCCGATGGAGTTCACTAACGCGATGCCTGCTGCTGCAGCAGTACCCGAGAGCAGCGTCCCTGGCAGGCTGATATAGGTTGGAATCAGCGATAACGTTCCGGACATCGCGACACAAATCCATGCCATCATCCAGAACGTGGAGCCTTCATTGAGGGCGCTAAACGTCAGGCCAATCGCACCGACTATTGCCGGAATGGCAATGTGCCAACGGCGCTCCTGCTTCAGATCTGAGTGACGGCTGTTCCACAACATGCAGACCGCGCCGAAGATATACGGCACCGCCGCCAGCAGGCCGATAGCAAAATCATCCTGTACGCCGGAGCTTTTAATGATCGATGGCAACCAGAAGTTAATGCCGTAATAGCCGATATTGAAGCTGAAGAAGATCAGTGCCAGCAGCCAGACGAACCGGTTGCGGAACATGGCAGACAGGCTGTGCTGCGGCATTCCCGCATTCGCTGCTACTTTATCAAGCTGGTCTTTTTGCAAATCCTGTTCGATCAGCGCTTTTTCAGCATCCGACAACCATTTCGCCGATTTCACGTCATTATCGAGATAACGCAACACCACGAAGGCCAGCAGGAATGATGGGATTGCCTCCACCAGGAACAGCCATTGCCAGTTATGCAGGTGACCCACGCCCTCAAACATTTTCAGGATCAGCCCCGATAGCGGACTGCCGATAATAGTTGATAACGGTGTGACCAGGATAAACAGCCCGAGCGTACGAGCAGAGCGCCATGAGGGGAACCACAGCGTTAAATAGTAAACGATCCCTGGAAAGAACCCGGCTTCCGCGACACCCAGTAAAAAGCGCACGACATAGAACTGGGTCGGAGTAGTCACAAACATTGTCAGCGCGGACAATATCGCCCAGCTGGCCATGATGCGCGCAATCCAGAAGCGGGGACCAAACCGCTGCATCAACAGGTTGCTGGGGACTTCAAAGATAAAGTAACCAATAAAAAAGATACCGGCACCAATCCCATAAACCGTATCGCTCAGATTAAGCGCATCCTGCATATGGAGTTTGGCGAAACCCACGTTTACACGATCGAGATAGGCAAAGAAATAACACAGGATTAAAAACGGGATCAGCCGTCGGGTCACTTTACGATAAACCGCATTTTTATTTTCAGTATCGAGGGTACGCGTATTCATCTTTCAGCCTCTTAAGTTGTTATTGGCGCGACGCTCAGGTATTTACCTGTTGCCAGGCTTGAGCATAGGCCAGCGCGTTATGCATAACCTGTTCACGGCATGTGCCCGCACGGTATAAACCACCACCGCAGCCAAAGCCTTTTGCCCCCGCCGACATCCAGTTTTGCAACTGCTGAACCTCGGCTGAAACACCGCCGACCGGCATGCAAATCACGTGAGGCGGTAGGACCACGCACATGGCTCGCAGTATGTCCGGGGAGATCATTTCCGCAGGGTAAAACTTCAGCCCGCTGGCTCCGGCATCCAGCGCCGTAAACGCCTCGCTTGGGGTGATCACACCGGGTAAGCTAATCGCCCCCCGCTCCCTGCTACGGCGGATGACCGAGGTGTTCATATTCGGCGAGATAATCACTTGCCCGCCCGCATCGACAACGCTATCAACCTGCGCCGCCGTCAGTACCGTACCCGCCCCGACGATAGCACGCTCGCCAACGCGTTCACGTAGCAGCGTGATAGAATCGAGCGCTCGCGGGGAATTTAGCGGAACCTCCAGCCAGGTGAAGCCGGCCTCCAGCAGTACATCCCCGATATCCGGTGCTTCCTCAGGTGTCAGACCGCGCAGAATGGCGATCATCGGAAGCGGTGTTTTCTGCCACAACGTGGCAAAGTCAAAACTGTCCATGGTGTTTCTCTGTTAGCCGTTGTTGAAGGGACTGCATTCCGGCGATAAAACAGCAATCGCCATCAATGCAGCGTGTCTTAATACCCAACGCCGTTGCCGCCAACTGGTAGCGGCGAGTTAGCGCCGCACTCCCCACCAGCCAGACAAGCCCGCGACAGTCAGCGCCGAACTCTGTACCGATCAATAATCCGGAGAGATAATCACTGACGGATTCAGCAGGTAATTCACCTGAAAGTCGCCGCGTTCGGGTGGAAAAAAGGAGTTGGCTTAGCGCCGCGTGACGCTGGGATGCCTCTACCCCAAGTAGAAATGCACTGTCATCGATCACCGCATCAGGAAGACCGCGGCCAAGTAACGAGTGAGAAATCAATACCTGAAAAAGCTCACCGGTCATATATGTCGAAAAATCAGTAACCTGCCTATTCTCGACCGCTACATGTTTGCTGTGCGTGCCCGGTAAAATTGCCTGAAAATCCGCAATATCTTCCAGTATCGCCAGCCCCAGCAACTGAACCTCTTCGCCACGCATCACGTCCGGTATGCCGCCAGCAGGTGACGCTCGCAAACCAGGAACAATCCACGCCTCACTTCCCCATGAAGTCGTGAACGTTTTGCTGTGGGCAAGCAAACTGTCGGCATTGGCAGGAAGCGGACAATAGTCAACCTCATACCAGCCCTGCTGCGAACCCACCATTCCGGCCATCGCTATTGTCGGAGCTGCATTAGTCACCCACTCACCCAGCAGCATTTTTAGCGTGCCATCGAATTGACCTTGTTTGACATGGAGCAGTCCGCAGTTGGCGCTACGTTTATCCAGCACGTCATCTCCTGCCATCAACCACGCCCGGAAATTTGAGGTTCCCCAGTCAACCGCAATCCATTCCCCTTTCATCTTGTAACCCCAATAATTAAATCTTGTATGACAAGAATGTAGTTAATTTTATGTAAGCGATCTGTGAGCACGATCGTGAAGTGAAACAAAACGTATAATTGTGTTATCTGAAGGGACAAGTGATGCTTCCTTGTATACATAACGCCTTGTTTTATGCGTACAATGGGCAACCCTCTATTTTTCAAGGCGAACAATGACGACTTCCCTGGCCACCATCTCCGAAACGATCACGCGTGATCTGGCAATGAAAATCCTCCGCGGCACCCTGAGCGATGGGGAGATGCTCCCCGGCGAGAATGAGCTAGCCGTGCAGTACTCTGCATCACGTACTTCTGTACGAAACGCACTGCATGTTTTATCGGCGAAAGGATTACTGTCGATTCAGGCTAAACGTCGCAGTACGGTCAACCCACGCGAACTCTGGAGTTTTCTGGATACGGATGTGCTGGGCTGGATGGAAGAAGTGGGTATCTCACCTGATGTCGCAGAACAGCTGGTCGTCACCCGTTTGATGTTCGAGCCCAACGCTGCCGCGTTGGCTGCCGCCAACGCAACTGCGCGCGATCTGGCCGCGATTGAAGAGGCCTGGACGCTGATGTCGCGCGGGCAACAACAAGATGAAATTGCGCTGTTTGAGGAAGGGGATTTGGCGTTTCACACAGCGCTATTGAAGTCGTGTCATAACCCGTTCTTAATGTCGATTGGCAACGCCCTTTCCGCCGCCATGATGCTGTCGTTTAAACAGACGCAGGAATCCTCGGTGCGGGAAACCGAGCACGCTGTTGAGCAGCACCGTCTGCTGCTGGAAGCGATACGCCTGCGTCAAGGCGTGACGGCCAGGGAATGTATGCGCGATATTATTCTCAGCGCCGCGAACCGCCATCTGTGGGATACGCTGCCGGAAAAATACGCTGACCTGGTATAAGAACGTGCTTAGTAGCAATAATCGCTGCTGTTCAGCAACATTTTTGCAATATAATGGAACGATGTTAAACGCTGAACCTGAGCAGGTGAATGATGGAAATTGATCTCGATAATCTGGTCTTTGATGGACTGGAAGAAGCACAAGAGCGTAATGCTGAACGTCTGGAAGATGCGGACAAAAAAGCGCAGGAAATTATTGCTGATAACGACTGCGGCGATGCCTGCAAAATCTAATCTCTGAACCGGCGCAATGCCGGTTTTTTTCTAGTCAGCCTGCGCTTCACGCCGTATAACGCAACGCTTCAATCAGCTGTGCAAAGGCCGCGGTATGTTGTCTACGGCTGGGATAGTACAGGTAATAACCGGGAAAAGGTTCACACCAGTCTTCCAGTACTTTTTCCAACGCCCCTTCTGCTACCGCCTGTTCGACGGTATCTTCCGGTACAAAAGCCAGGCCCATGCCCGAAATTGCCGCACTGATACGCGGTGGAAGATTGTTAAAAATAAGCTGCCCTTCTACCCGCACACGGAGATCCTGCCCATTCCTGGCAAACTCCCAGGCATACAGCCCACCGAGGGTCGGCATGCGCATATTGATGCAGTTATGATTCTGTAGATCGTGTGGGGTTTGCGGTTTGCCATGGCGGGCAAAATAAGCGGGTGCCCCCACCACGACCATGCGCCAGTCGGGACCGATCCTGACAGCAACCATATCTTTGGCCACCTGCTCACCGAGTCTGATACCGGCATCATAGCGTCCCGTCACGATATCCGTCAGGCTATTGTCGATAGTCATTTCCACATTTACATCAGGATACGCCTGCAAAAACGGCTGTAGTGCAGGCCAGACTGTCGATTGCAACGCATGTTCCCCAAGCGTCAGACGGATATTACCCGCCACACGCTGACGAATATCGGTTAATGCCAATAGCTCCGTCTCAATGTCATCGAAACGCGGACTGATACTGTTGATAAGCCGTTCTCCGGCTTCGGTTGGCGCGACGCTTCGCGTGGTACGGGTCAACAGTCTGACATCCAGTCGCTCCTCAAGCCCGCGAATGGCATGGCTTAATGCTGACTGCGAGACCCCTAGCTTCGCTGCGGCGCGGGTAAAACTGCGTTCACGGGCGACGACAATGAGATAATAGAGATCGTTAAAATTATCACGCAGCATGCTTGTTCCCAATCCAGACCTGTTTTGTCGTATGTTACAGGTCAGAATGGGGATTCAGTAGTATTTCTGCTTATTTTGCACACTTCATTCCAGTACATTTCGCGCGTCAGGCGAAGTTCAGCGTGTTGTTTTATCACGGAACCACTCCGGATCAATGTTGGCGATATCCACCCCATACAGGCTGGCGACAGGAAGAACAGACTCCACAACACGCTGAAGATTTCGTTCCGCACTATGTTGTGGAGTCTGTGGATGTCGATTCTTGATGCGCAACCAAAGATATCTAACTCCGTTCATCTTCTCCGCCGCCTCTGTCTGTTGGACACAACGTATTCCAACGCAGAATGCGTAAAAAATGAAATGCGAATTTTTGCCAACGTTGTGCACTATTTCGCATTTCAGTTTTTCATTATTTTCACCCGTAATTAACACCCCTTTCACTAATATCATTTTGTATATAGATAAGAATTTTTTCTTATTTGGTCACCGCCACAAGTTATGGGAGCGTAAAAAGCACAAACCAAAACAACAGGGATTCAAAGAAAATGATGGCAACGAAAATTCACAGCACAAAAAAAACATGGCTGGCACTCAGTGTCCTGCTGGCGTCAGGCATTGCCGCGTCAAACGCGCAGGCCGATCAACTGGCCGATATCAAAGCCGCAGGTGTGGTAAAAATAGCCACCTTTGACGCCAATCCACCGTTCGGCTCCATTGATGCAAAAACGCATAAGATTATCGGCTACGACGTTGATTTCGCTGAAGCGCTGGCTAAATCACTTGGCGTTAAACTGGAACTGGTCGCCACCAACCCGGCTAACCGTATTCCGTTATTGCAATCCGGTAAGGCCGATTTAATCGTAGCGGATATCACTATTACACCTGAGCGTGCACAGGTTATCGATTTCTCCGCCCCTTACTTCGTTACCGGGCAGCAATTCCTCGTTCCGGCAAAATCGCCGGATAAGCTTGATGACTACAGCAAGGCGCGTATCGGCGCGGTGAAAGGGACGACAGGTGAGCAGGCGTTGCATCAGCGTTTTCCACAATCACGTGTGCTGGCCTATGACGATATTCCGCTGGCATTAACCGCACTGCGGAATGGTAATGTCCAGGCGATCACCCAGGACAGCACCATTCTGGCCGGGTTGTTAGGCGGTGCGCCTGATAAAGCAGATTTCAAAATTTTGCCCGACCTGTTGAGCAAAGAAGAAATTGGTGTGGGTGTGAAAAAAGGCGAACCTGCGCTGTTGAAGGCCGTGAACGACGAGTTATTAAAGCTCGAGTCTACCGGGCAGGCAGCCAAAATTTATGATGTCTGGTTTGGTCCGCAAACCAAAAACCCGCAGCCCCGCGCCTTCAAAATAGAAGCGAAGTAATATGCTCTCAGGCCTTTTTAATCGTCCCGCAGCTTCGGCTGCGGATTTTACGCATCTGCGCCAGGCGCGTGTTGAACTGCGTAATGTCATAAAACACTATGACAATCATACCGTGCTTAACGGCGTCAGCCTGTCGGTTGAACCGGGCGAAGTCGTCACCATTCTCGGACCTTCTGGCTCAGGAAAGTCGACGCTTATTCGCCTGATCAACCAACTGGAGTCACTGAGCGGCGGCGATATTTTTATTGATGACAAACCCATCGGTCAGCTGCGCGGCCCCGCATTGCGTCAGCTTCGTAGCCGAATTGGCTTTGTGTTCCAGCAATTCAATCTCTACACCCACCTGACGGCACAGCAGAACATCACGCTGGCGCTGGAATATGTTCACGGTTGGAAAAAAGCGGATGCTGAGCAACGGGCACTTGAACTGCTGGAACAGGTAGGGTTGGCCGAAAAAGCCGATGCATATGCCGCCCAACTTTCCGGCGGACAGCAACAACGTGTTGCCATCGCCCGCGCCCTGGCCTCCTCACCGCAAATCATTCTGTTCGATGAACCCACCTCCGCGCTGGATCCAGAAATGATCGGCGAAGTGTTGCAGGTAATGAAGAGTCTTGCCCATAGCGGCATCACCATGATTGTCGTAACGCATGAAATGCATTTCGCCCGGGAGATTGCCGATCGTGTGGTGTTTATTGATGGCGGCGATATTCTCGAAGTCGCACCTCCTGAGGCGTTTTTCACACGTCCTCAGCACCCCAGGACCCAACGTTTTCTGAAAAAAGTGCTCGACCCGTTACACCAGGAGTCATCGTTATAATGCATGCAATGGACTGGCAGGGGGTGCTGAGCGGGCAACCTCTGCAATGGGTAATTTCCGGTTTTCTGACCACGCTTTGGGTCACGCTAGCCGGCGTGGTACTCGCCACGGTATTTGCCATCTTTCTGCTCAGCCTGCGCCTGACAGGACACCGCTTTGCGACCACCGTGGTCAGCGTGTGGGTTTCTGTTTTTCGCAATACCCCTTTACTCGTTCAACTGATGTTCTGGTACTTCGCTGCGTGGAATCTCCTTCCTCGCGACGTGATTACCTTCATTAATGCGGAACACGCCTGGTCCATTCTGCCAGGAGATGTCTGGTGGTTAACGCCGGAGTTTCTCTGCTCCGCATGGGGGCTGGGTATCTTTACCTCGGCCTTTCTGGTCGAAGAGGTCGCCTCCGGTTTACAGGCGGTGTCTGGCGGGCAGCGCGAGGCAGCCATAGCACAGGGGTTTTCGTCATGGGCGACTTTCCGTCACATCCTGCTCCCTCAGGGGCTGGCAAATGCCTGGCAGCCAATTGTGGGGCAATATCTTAATCTGATGAAGCTGTCTTCATTAGCCAGCGGCATTGGCTTTGCCGAATTGACGTACCAGGTGCGGCAAATTGAAAGCTATAACGCCCATGCGCTGGAAGCCTTTGCCGTCGGCACGGCACTCTACCTGTTGACCGGTATTGTGCTGGGGATGTTGTTAACCCGTCTTGGCCCTGTACCTGCAGCAGGTAAACCGTTGGCGCGTAAAACAGGCATATTTCGTTTCAGGAGCCTACAGCATGATCGCTAATATTTCGGTTATTACCGACAATCTGGACTACCTCCTGTGGGGGCGGGTCGCAGAGGGTCAACCGGGGGGCGTTCTGCTCACGCTGCTGATGGCGATTGGCGCAGCGGTACTGGCGCTTCCCGCCGGGATCGCACTCGCCTGCTGTGCCTGGCGTTTTCCTGGGGCGATACGTAAGGGGCTGTTTATCTGGGCAGAGTTTATTCGTGGTATTCCGTTAATCTTCGTGATTTTCTGGATGTGGTATCTGTTACCCATGCTCACAGGCAGTGATTTACCGGGAGCCATAACCGTCACACTGGCACTGGCCTGGTTTACCGCCGCTTCGGTGATGCATTCCGTGTACGCAGGCATAACTGCATTGCCTGGCGGTCAGTATGATGCGGCAGTCGTTCAGGGATTTAGCCCACTCCAGGCGCTCGGGTTCATTCTGTTGCCGCAGGTTCTGCGCAACGTACTCCCCTCGCTAACGGGGATTTTTATCGGGCTACTCAAGGATACGTCGCTGGCGTTTATCGTCAACGTGCCTGAGCTCACGACGGTGGCGGGTCAGGTTAACAGCCGGGTACAAATTTACCCGGCGGCCATTTTTGTCTTTACCGGACTGGTCTATTACCTGCTGTGCTTTAGCCTGGAGAAGATCACTCAGCGCCGGTTCGCGTTGAAATAGCCCCACGGCTCAACATGCCACAAACTGATGGTCTTCGTTGAGCCGATACTTCACCCCTGCGCGAATGTTATTTTCCCCCTCAATAGCCACCGCAAAACGCATTCTCTTACCGTCGTGATAGGCAAGCGCCGCGCATCCACCGGGGCCGAGGATTATCGAATCGACCACGCCAGTACTGGCAATAACGGTGTTTTCCCCGTTAGCCATGATCTGCACGTTGTCCGCGCAGTTGGCTATTTTCGACGCTGCGCCAAAACTGGCTATCTGGGTTAAATCACCACTGCTGGCGATACGACTTCTGTCACCCAGCGAACTGATGCGCACCCGCATCCCCGTGCTGGCCATCCGTGTACCGCCTCCCACACTACTGACACGTGTGGAGTTTCCCGCGATGGCAATACGACCACGCTCACCGGAGCTGGCAACATGAGCGTTATAACCCACGCAGCCAATACGTGCGCTGTAACCTGCACTGGCAATCTGCGCAGCGTACCCGGCGCTGACGATTTTGATGTTATCACCCGCGCTACCGAGACTGTCGCCATCAGCCGCACTCGCCAATTGTTTACCGATGTCGTCTGCCGTCTGCGGACAGACAACACGGCCCATCGCACAGATATCCTGCTGGACAAAATTCTCTTCATCCTGCCATCTTGACCAGCCGTATTCCACGAGGCTATCTGCCCAGTCACTATACCCTTCCAGCTGGAGTGCACGGTGCACCTCCGCATAGCTGCCTCCCTCAGGAAACGCACGCAGAAACCAGCGATACATCACGGGCCCGACGCGCCAGGCCCGTAAGTCACCACGAGTAATCATCATCTCTTAATGCCGGTGATAGCCATCCACCATGCACTTAAAGGTTTCGCCCGGAGTGCGTCCTGTCGTGCAGAGATAAAGATGCCCAAAAATGAAAAACACGCTCACGATCGCCAGCGCAAAGTGCGCCTGCAGCAACCAGTAACGTACGCCAGGGAACAGATCGCCCACAGCCTGTGGGTACAGGGATAGCAACCCGGAGATCAGCAGTAGCGGCAGCAAACCGTACATCACGCCGACATACGCTGCCTGCTGTAACGGATTGAATTTCGAACGCGTTGATGCCGGGAATGGATGCGCTTCGCCCTGCATAATGCCAAACAGATAGAATCGCGTCTGCCTCTGCGCCCGGCCGATCCAGCCCTGACGCTGAATAATATAATGATGTCCGTTCCCCCCAATCAGGTTAATCAGGACAAAACCAATCCAGCAGGCAAGCAGCAAAAAGCCACAGACCTCATGCACGGTCAGCAGGCTTTTCATCACTGGGGCACTGACCGCGGTGAAATGGTTTAGCAGGCCGCTGGCCAGCAGCAACAGAAATAACAGCGCATTCGACCAGTGCCACAAACGGACAGCTTTCGAGTATAAATAGACCTTCTCTCCGTGTCCTGCAGACGCTTTATTCGCTGAACGAAAGCGCAACATCGCGTGGAGTGCCAGCACCAGCCACATCCCTACCAGCATTAACCCGGCGAAAACTAGCCAGACGGGCCAGTAATCCGGCGAAAACATCGGGACGTACTGCGCAAGCTGTGCGTGAAACTGTTCGGCATTCTGCGACGCGTTCATACATTATCCTTTTTAATCAAATGTTGACCGAACCGACGATACAGATGGGGCTTCCCGGCGCCTGCAAGTTGATATTCGTAGTACTTGTTTTCCCGTAACCAGGTCTGAATTTCCGGGCTGTCCTCACGGCCAAAAATCAACGCGTGTTCTGGACAGGAATTGACGCAAATTGGCGGGAAACCTTTCGCCAGACGTGATTCGGCGCAGAAGTCGCATTTATCCGCCACTTTGGTTTGTGGGTTGAGATAGCGTACCTGATACGGACATGCGCCAATGCAGTAACTGCAGCCAATACAACGAGAGGTATCGACTCGCACAATCCCGTTTTCATCTCGCCAGGAAGCACCGGTAGGACACACCTCAATGCAGGGGGCATCGTCACAATGCTGACAGGACTGACGAAAATAGTGATACAGCGTTTCGTTATCGTTATCCGTTACCGGGATATGGGCTATCGATAAACGACTCCCCTGAACAGGAACATGATTCGTTTTCCTGCACGCTCGGGCGCAAATATTACATCCGTTGCACAATGATTCGTCGTGGATCATGACATAACGAACGTCTTTAGTACTCTTCGTACTCGCTAACAGGTTTTGGCCTGGGCCGGTGAAAAAAATCACCGTCCCCATGCCAATGACAAATTTTCGTCGGGTGAAGGACATCGGGTTATCCTCTAATGCTGTGACAGTGATCGTCCACACGTTCCATGACATCAACCTGAAAAATTCAGGGGTTCTGATACTGCTCAACCTCAAGCCATTCGCACAGGCCATACGCTTTGCCGTAACTCATAAAACGCTCGCTAAACAGATAAGGTTCCGCATTCGACGATTCCACAGCACGTATGTCTGCATAATCAGGATGCGTTTCCATGGCCATGAGCGCCGCCGTAACCTGCTCAGGTTCAAAGTGGTATGGCGGCTGCGCCAGCATGGCGACCTTATAGGGGCGAGGATACGTTTGGCAGTCAAAACGTACCGCTTCTGCAATGGCACGGCAGATATCATTTTCCACCACCTGCACACACATTTCGGCGTAGTTTGCCGTCATGGTTTGCGTCGAGTAGAAGTAGGTATCCTCTGAGCCCTCGATACAGGTAATATCTGCGTCGGATGCGTGCTGACGCATCGCGTCCAGCAGCGTAGCCAGGTCACTTTCAGGAACCGAATAAGGTGGCAACAGAAACACGCTGCGTGCCACCAGTTGACCTGAAGCAGAATACTGGCGGATAAAATCCGCCACTATCGACTCCGGGCTGGTAGGTTCCTGAATGAGTGACGCACTCCGGTGTGCGACAGGCTGGTGTAACGCGTGCAGCCACTGTCTCTTTTGGCTATCCACGTCATCACCAGGCGCATCCTCTGCAGGGGCCAGGTCGTTACTCACGTACGTCATCTGCGTTCCTTACGCCGGCAACAGATTGTGTGCAGCCAGGTCGGCTGCCACATCCTCAAGGCCGAGGCGGTGAAGGGTGTCGCGAGTTGGGCAGCCCAACGCCGGGTCCCAGCCCATTTCCTGATAGAACATCGTAAGCGACTGACGCATATCTTCCCGGTCCATCTTGTCAGTCCCTTCAGTAAAGACCGGAATCTTCGGATCTTTATCGAACACCCAGGAGCAGATCAGGTCGTGTTCATTACGCATATCCATGGTTTGCATCAACTTGACTGTATAAGCACGATGCAGGGTAAAAATGCGCTCCGCGGCCAAATCCAGACTAGCCTGCGTTGTTTCATCCCCCGTTACGGCCTGGAAGAATTTCGCTTCCAGATCAAGGTCTCCGCGATAGTTTCGACTCTTCAGTGGCGAAACCGTCATTGGCCAGACCCAGTTACACAGCGTAACCGCATTGTGCAGACAGACTTTCAGCAGCGTCCATTTGGCGTATTTGATTTTGGCGGCATTAATCGGGGTGTAGTTTTTGGTTTCATCGTAGGCATCCTGTGAACCAAACAGTTCGCCCGCCACTTCGCGCTGTAGCGCCAGCGGTAAACCGGAGCCGATAAAGTTGATATGGGTGTGCGTCATACAGTCGCGGTTGAACATACAGTTGGTGATCGCCCCCACCTGCGCCGAGGCTTCGTTCGCATGGTGAACAGGGAACCCAAACGGCGACCACAGTTTGTTCTTCGCGTAACCCCAGTACTCTTCGCCTAAATTCCAGCGTTCTGCAATCGCGTAAGAGCCATCAGCCAGGTGGCTGAGTTCACCTACGCGATGCGCTAGTCGATAGTAGAAATCTTTGATAAAATTCGGATCGCCTGCTTCCAGTTGATCCCAACGGATCTCTGCATACTCTGCCGCAGGTAACACCCGCTTAAAGACGCCTTTGGAGTAGCAGTACGTAAAGTCTCGATGCAACTGACCGTAGTTACACCAAATACCATAATCATCGAACAGGTTCAGGCCAACCAGGTTTCCTACGACGCGCCCATCGTCTTTATCGTCGAAATCTTTCGGCCCATTCGGGAAAATAGTGGTATGTACAAAGTTCGCCACGCAGGTATTCCCGCCGGTACTCGGCACACCAAAATCTTTCACACGGGGAACATTGAGTTGCGACATACAGCGAATTGGACATGAATGGCAGCCACTCATTTTGACGGTGTACTTCTCAGCGGCCGGGCCGAGATCAAACACGGATTTATGGGTACGAAAACCGACAGTATTCTGGTTTCCCGGTGGAATTTCCCCCGTTTCGATTGGCCCTCCTTCCGCCGCGCCCCAGAACAACCCTTTGCGGGCCGTCCAGCGCGAATTAGGTGAAGAGTATTCAGCCCAGGCCTGTGGCGTGCTCGGCACAACATGGTTGTTGTTGGCGCCGATAAGCTCGGTCATCATGTAGTCATTAAGCCGCTTCATCTCTTTGCGATCGGCGATATTGACCCCCTGGGTCCCCTCTACCGCAATGGCCTTCAGGTTTTTCGACCCCATGACTGCGCCAGTACCGGCCCCGCCGCTGTGGTTACGGCTGTTAATCATGCAGGAAAGCGGAACGAGATTTTCACCCGCCTGACCAATGGCTGCAACGCACGTTTCCGGGCTGGTGATGCGGCAAATTTCTTCGGTGGTTGCGCGCGTACCCTTACCCCATATGAAGTCCGCTTTTTCGATGCTGACCTTATCGTCTTTGATGTTGATCCAAACCGGAGACGGTGATTTCCCTTCGATAATAATGGCGTCGTAGCCCGCGAATTTCATTTGTGCGGCAAAGAAACCGCCCATATGGGCATCGACCACTAAATTGCCTTTGGTAAATGTCGATAATGAGGTGATATTGACGCGAGAACTGCAGGGTGCGCCTGAACCGGTTAGTGGCCCGGTCGCGAAAACCAGCTTATTTCCTTCATCAAAAGGTTTGGTGCCTGGCTGGACTTCGTCGTACATAATTTTATAGCCAAAGCCCATCCCACCGACAAATTTCTTAAATTTACTGGAATCTTCAACGGTGATATTACCCGTGGAGAGATTGACCCGTAAAATATTACCTGTCCAACCATTAGCCATCATGTTTTCCTTTGCAAGAAGGTCCGATAGATATACTCGCCACCTTTCAGGCAGTTCTTTTATTCAAAAACTGCAATTTTCTGGCAATAAATGACGCGTATCAGGCAGCCCTGCCATCCATCAAACAGTAATATCTTTCCACTCAATAATTTTTAATGCCCCAGTCGGACAAGCATTAGCGCATTCCCCGCATAAAACACATTTTGAGGATTTCTTCGTTACGGTATTAACGGTCGCCATCATCCATGGGCAGGCCGTGGTACAGGCACTGCAGCCAATACAGCGTTTATGATCTACGGCAATACAACCGTCTTCCTGTTTCCAGGTAATTGCGCCAATCGGGCAGACTTTCATGCACTGGGGATCTTTACACTGACGGCAAGTGTCTGCGGTGTAGTTTAAATCGCCGTACAACCCACCACCGGACCCGACTCCATCATCGCCAAAGAAGTAGTTACGATGAATTTTGATGCGGGAAAAGAAGGTGCCAACAGCGCCATCGTTATAATTAGTACAGGAAATTTCACAGCGGTGGCAGCCAGTACAGCGAGCCCGTTGAGTCACCAGCACCCCTTTCGGCGTATTGATAAGTCCGACGGTGCCGCTGTCGATATCTTCCTGCTTACAACCAAAAAGGGATAGCAGAGCGGGGGCAATCGTTAATCCTGCCAGACCTTTCCCTGATATACGCAGAAACTCAAGCCGCGTTAAACCACAATCTAAAAATGGACGATCAACCTGGTTCATTTATTTCGCATCCTCTTCGCAAACGCTGTAGTAGCAACAGATCCAGGCTAATTTTAATGAATGCAGATCAGGTCAAATCGGCCATAAATGTTGCCAACAACACGTGAATTTTTGCCCTAACCTGATCGCACAGATGACGGTGGTTAAACTGAATCAATCCATACCCTAAACACGGGTATAATCCTTTAGGGTTAGGCGGATAAATAATGTGGTTATTCCCCCCCTGTAACCTTGATCGTTATCAATTAAAAATCGGAAGGAAAATAATTAATGTGGAGTGATATTTATTATCATTAAGCGAGATTGAAATAACATTTCATATGCATGAAAAATAATTGGGAGTGCAATCACAAATACTGTGTTATATGTCAATCGATATATAATAAAATATACAACGAAGTTTGTAATTTTAGTGACCGAACTAAATTATATTTATTGGAAGATAACGAAGATGAAAATAAGAGGACGGCAGAATATTTCTACCGACCTCTTTTATGGATTAACCGGCCAATGCTTTGATCACCGTCTCCATGGCCTGTTTTTCTAACTCACTGCGCTTCACACGCTGATTGGCGAGGGTTGTTCTCAGTACGCCAGCAATGACGATATGCTTAGGCTCTTGCCCCAGATCGCGCATTTCCAGCACTACTTTACCGACTACTCTGCACATCTCGCGGTACAGCTCGTCGTCTTTGGTCTGATTTCCCATATTCACCCGCTCGTCATTAACTCAAACCCACAGCATATATCACTCTGGCGAATTAGACAAAATCCAATGAAAATCAAATAAATGTCACAATTTTACTGGATCCGCTGAAGCCGATTTACCAGCTCGGCAAGGCTTCCGGCCTGCATTTTTTCCATCACCCGCGCCCGATGCACTTCAACCGTGCGAACGGCAATATTCATGGCATCGGCGATTTCCCGATTTATCAATCCCTTTGCAACCAGATTCGCCAGTTCTCGTTCCTTCGGTGTAAGTTGCTGATAGCAAGCAACGATTTCCTGTCGCGAAAAAGCCGCTGCCGAGGTCTGCAAAGCATTTTCCAGCGCAGCCTGTAGCGGCGCAGCTGAAACCGGCTTCTGTAAGAAATCGACGGCTCCGCGTTTCATTTGTTCAACCGCCATGGGCACATCACCATGCCCGGTAAGAAATACCACCGCCAGGGTGCTCTCGCGCTGACGCATTGCTTCATGCACGGCATGTCCATCCAGTACCGGCATGCGCATATCCAGCAGCAATACGCCGACCTGGTGCAGATCGGCCTGAGCCAAAAACGTTTCGCCCTGCTCCCAGCAACGTACCTCGTACCCCATACTTTCCAGTAAAAATGCACAGGCCTGAGTCACCGCTATATCGTCATCCAACAGATGAATTATTGCCACGAGGCCCTCCTTCCTGTGTTTGCTTAAAATGTAATGTCACCACTGCCCCCGCCATGCCGTCAGGCGCTGGGTGATTTTTGATGCTAATGTCGCCATTTGCGTAGCGAACCAGTCGCTGACAAATGGCCAGCCCGAGTCCCATCCCTTCCTTGCGGGTGGTCATAAAGGGCTGGAATGCCTGATATAACTGCGCATCGTCGATCCCTCCGGCATTATCCTGCACCAGAATGCGCACACCATGCTCCTCACTGTACGCGGAGAACCACACCGTTTTTGCCCCCGCCTGAGCCGCGTTTAGTACCAGATTAGCCAGAACCTGCTCCAGCAAAACGGTCGGCAGTGTAACCGTGAGCGAATTGTCGACCTGCGTTTGTAACGCTATCGTCGGGAATTGCTGTGCCATGCGTAATAACTGCCAGACATGATAGATCGCATCATGAACGTTAATAGGCTCCCAGTCGTCGGTCATCACCGGATTTCCCTGCGCCTGACTGACCCACTGACGTAAATTGCGTAGCGTATCGGCGCCCCGCTGCGCCTGCGCGTCAATCTGTTCAAGGGCGGGTAACAACGGATGCTGCTGATCCTGGCCACGCAGACGAATCAGACAGCCCTGTGCATAGTGGCGGATAGCCGAAAGAGGTTGGTTAAGTTCATGAGCGAATCCGGACGTCATCTCGCCCAGCACACTCATTTGACGCGCGGTTTCCAGCGCCTGTTCCTGTTTGCGCAACAACACATTATTACGCTCAAGCAGTCTTCCGCGCCGGCGGACCAACAGCATGACCCAGATGTAATTGAGCGTCAGCAACAACAGGACGATACCCGCTGCCCCCATGGCCAGACGATGTTGAATAAACCAACTTTTGACATCCAGCCAGAGTTGGCGCTGCTGTGGGTGTTGACGGACATCGCGCAGTAAAGCTTCTACTTCGCGGGTCGAGGCCGGCGCGCCCCAACGAAAGACGGCGTTTTGTGGCGCGTTAAACAGTACCCGCGTCACGCGATCGGCGAGTTCATCACTGACCGCGGGCAAGGCAGCAAACGACCAGTCAGGATAGAGCGGCGTGCTGGTTACGCAAGGAATTGACGTTGGATAGGTAATCACGGGCCTAAAGTCCGCTTTGCGGATTAGCCCTTCTTCATCCATTTTTTCCAGCAGACACACGGGCACAATCACCGCCTGAACCGCTTTTTCACGTAATAAATACAGCAAGGCATCGGCAGGAAAGCCGGTAAACGTCAGACGTAAATCACGCTCAGGGCGCAAACCAGCATCGCTGAGTGCTTTGTATCCCAGCAAATAACCGCCAAATGCCTGAGCATCAATAGCACCTACCGTTTTACCAATCAGGTCGTGTGCATTCACAATCCCACTGTCACGCCTGACGAGGACAGCACTGCCAATCACGTTGCTGGTTGCCTTTCCGCCACGCGTAGAGCGTAATGATGCCAGCCAGCGAAGCGCTGCATGGCTGTTGAGCTGCACGAATTGCGCAGGATTGGTGACCACAAACTGGACGGTTCCACGGTTAACCGCCTCCTGCATCTGCTGCAGATCCAGCGGTTGAATATGAAACTGTTCGCCCGGGATTTGCTGATTTAACAGAGTTTCCAGCGGTTGCCAGTGGGTACGTGTAGAGACCTCTCCACGCATCGCTAAAACACCCACATTCCACGAACCTGCCCATGCCACGCTGCTGAGCATCCACACGGAGGCCAATAGCGTCAGGCATCGAACGATGTTACTTCCCACTGAATTATCCCTGTCAATTATGTTGTTTTAGATCAACAACAAGCCGGGTATGTGGTTAACCACAATAGAGCTGCCCCTGCCACGATTTTTACACTGTAAATCATTGAGATTCTTTATTCATCACACGCAAATCAACGGCGTGACCAATGTTTCGTTGTTGCATCGTGACGGGAGAAAATATGGACAGCAGTAAACGGCAGTTTCTCCAGCAACTGGGCGTCCTGACCGCTGGCGCATCACTGGTTCCCCTGGCACAGGCCCAGTTTCCCTTTTCGCCTGAACGACATGAAGGATCGCCCCAGCATCGCTACGGCATGCTGGTCGATCTGCGTCGGTGTATTGGCTGCCAGGCCTGCACCGTGAGTTGCGCGATTGAAAACCAGACGCCGCAAGGTGAGTTTCGTACCAACGTGAATCAGTATCAGGTGCAACTTGAAGGTCAGCAAAACGTCACCAACGTCCTGCTGCCGCGCCTGTGCAACCATTGTGATAACCCCCCTTGCGTGCCGGTGTGCCCGGTGCAGGCTACCTTCCAGCGCGAAGATGGCATTGTGGTTGTCGACAACACACGCTGTGTTGGCTGCGCCTACTGTGTGCAGGCCTGCCCATACGATGCACGGTTTATCAACCATGAAACGCAAACCGCCGATAAATGCACTTTTTGCGTTCATCGACTGGAAGCGGGCCTGCTCCCGGCCTGCGTCGAGTCGTGCGTTGGCGGCGCGCGCATCATCGGTGATATCAAAGATCCACACAGCCGGATTTCTCAAATCCTGCAGCAACATCATGACGCCATCAAGGTCCTGAAACCGGAAAGTGGCACCTCGCCGCACGTGTTCTATCTGGGCCTGGATGAGGCCTTTGTGACACCATTAATGGGGCGCGCCCAGCCCGCGCTCTGGCAGGAGGTTTAAATGAACCCTACCCTGATTATCGAAGAGGTTCTGACGCATCCACAGGACGTAAGCTGGTTACCCTGGGCTGTGCAATATTTCTTTTTTATCGGCATTGCCGCCTGCGCGGCACTGTTTGCCTGCGTGCTCCACTGGCGCAAAAAGGAGAGGCCGGAGTTAGAAAACCTCACGCTGCTGGTAGCCCTGACCTGCGCGATTACTGCACCGTTGGCACTGACGGCTGATTTACACCAGACGGCACGCGTCTGGCATTTCTATGCCTACCCGACACCGTGGTCATGGATGCCGTGGGGGGCGCTATTTTTACCGCTGTTTACCGGGTTTTTAGGACTGTGGTTTATAGCACAACACGTTAAGCGATTAACCGCCAAAAGTTACAGCGTCACCAAATGGTTGGCCGTGGGAAGTGCGTTGTCGGCTATTGGACTGTTGGTCTATACCGGTCGCGAGGTCTCTATTGTCGAGGCGCGTCCGATCTGGTTCAGCTACGCCTTCCCGGTAGCGATGTTCCTCAGTGCCCTGCAAACGTTCCTTGCCCTGCTTATCGCCACGGTGAAAAACGCAGGGACAACATTACCGCGCAGACTGGCATGGGGCCAGATAGTCACGCTGTGCGCGCTGGCTATCGTGGTGGTGATGTGGGCAAGTGGCAACACGCTATCGGGGTCAGCGATTCGCCAGTGGCTGGATGTGGCGGCTTCTGCGCGGCATTACGCCATTGGCTGGATTGCACTTTGGGTTACCTCACTGGGTCTTTGCGCCCTGGTGTTACGCCATCCGTTATCACTGCCATTACGTATTTTGCTGGCAATAAGCGCAATGGCATTGTGCTGGCTGATGCGCTGGACATTGCTCATTCAGGTACAGACCGTACCGAAATTTAACGCCCAGTTTAACCCCTATACCCTGCCCGGTGGCACTGATGGCTGGCTGGCTATTCTTGGCACTTTTGGCCTGTGGGTCGCACTGATCATTATGGTCCGTGAAGCCCTGAACGCGATCGCAAGGAGAATGCAACATGGCTAATTTAACTCGTCGTCATTGGCTAAAAGTCGGTCTTGCTGTCGGGGGCATGGTGACCTTCGGCCTGAGTTATCGGGACGTGGCGAAGCGCGCGATTGATGGTTTGCTTGATGGAACATCAGGAAAAATAACCCGCGATCGTATCTTTGGTAATGCACTCATCCCCGAAGCACATGCCCAACCGCGCTGGCAACAGAACCCGCAGCAGGTGATCTCCATGACGCAGTGTTTCGGCTGCTGGACGCAATGTGGCGTACGTGTCCGTGTTGATAGCGAACAAGGCAAAGTGTTGCGTATTGCGGGCAACCCGTACCATCCACTATCTCACGAACACCACATTGACTCCTCTGTTCCCTTTGCCGCCGCGATGGAACAACTGGCGGGCGAAACCGGCCTCGATGCCCGCTCCACCGCCTGCGCTCGCGGTGCAACGTTACTTGAAGGCCTGTACAGCCCACTGCGTATTCTGGAGCCAATGAAACGCGTGGGTAAACGTGGCGAAGGCAAATGGCAGCGCATCAGCTTTGAGCAACTGATCAAAGAAGTGGTGGAAGGCGGCGATCTGTTCGGCGAAGGCCACGTTGACGGTCTGCGCGCGATCCACGATCCCGATACGCCGATTGATGCCCGACACCCCGGTTTCGGCCCAAAATCCAATCAGCTACTGGTCACCAATACCAGTGATGAAGGACGTGATACATTTTTGCGCCGCTTTGCCCTGAACAGTTTCGGCAGCAAAAACTTCGGCGCACATGGCGCGTACTGTGGTCTGGCCTATCGTGCCGGGTCTGGCGCGTTGATGGGCGATCTGGATAAAAATACCCACGTAAAACCCGACTGGGATAATGTCGAATTTGCGTTGTTTATGGGGACATCTCCAGCACAATCCGGCAACCCGTTTAAGCGCCAGGCTCGCCAGCTTGCCAGTGCCCGTTTACGTGATGACTTCCGCTATGTTGTGGTTGCACCAGCCCTCCCGCTAACGACAGTGCTTGCCGACGATCGTGGGCACTGGCAGCCCGTACGCCCAGGGACGGACTCCGCACTGGCGATGGGGATGATCCGCTGGATAATTGAAAAGCAGCGCTATAACGCTGATTACCTGGCGATTCCTGACATACAGGCCATGAAGCAGGCCGGGGAAAAAAGCTGGACCAACGCTACCCATCTGGTCATTACCGATGAAATTCCAACGCTCGCCGGTCAGCATCTAACGCTGGCGCATTTACGCGCAGACGCCGCCAACGAACCCACCGTCATTAACGAAGCCGGAGAGATCGTCGCCGCCAGCAGTTGCCAACGTGCCCAGCTGTTCATCTCCCGTGAAGTCACGCTGGCCGGGGGGCAAACGGTCACGGTAAAAAGTGGCTTCCAGTGTCTGAAAGAGTCCGCTGAGAAACTGTCAATGGCGCAATACAGCCAGCAGTGTGGTGTTTCTGAGGCAGACATTGGCGCGCTGGCCGATGCTTTCACCCGTCACGGACGAAAAGCAGCAGTGATCACCCACGGCGGGATGATGGCGGGTAACGGTTTTTATAATGCCTGGTCGGTGATGATGCTTAATGCGTTGATCGGGAACCTGAGCCTCGAAGGCGGCGTGTTCGTCGGCGGCGGTAAGTTCAACGGTGCAACTGACGGCCCGCGCTACAATATGGACAGTTTTGCCGGGAAGGTGAAACCTAAAGGTCTGAGCATTGCCCGCAGCAAGACAGCCTATGAGTCTTCCGAAGAGTACCGCAACAAAGTCGCCACCGGGCAATCGCCTTTCCCGGCCAAAGCGCCCTGGTATCCATTTGTCGCAGGCCAGCTTACCGAATTACTGGTTTCTGCACTGGAAGGTTATCCGTATCCGCTAAAGGCCTGGATCTCCAACATGACCAACCCGTTTTATGGGATTGCGGGCTTACGCGGCGTGGCAGAAGAAAAGCTTAAAGACCCTGCGCGTTTACCGCTGTTTATCGCGATTGATGCGTTCATGAACGAAACAACCGCGCTTGCGGATTACATCGTACCGGACACGCATAACTTCGAAAGCTGGGGATTCAGCGCCCCGTGGGCCGGTGTCGCCAGTAAAGCCACCACCGCCCGCTGGCCTGTGGTCAGGCCTGCTACCCGTCAGACCGTTGACGGTCAACCCGTCTCGATGGAGGCTTTCTGCATCGCGGTGGCAAAGCGCATTGGTCTCCCCGGCTTTGGCGACAATGCCATTACCGACCCGCAGGGCAACGTGTATCCGCTCAACCGCGCTGAAGATTATTATCTGCGACTTGCCGCCAACATTGCCTTTATGGGCAAAGCGCCGGTGGCAGAGGCACGGGAAGAGGATATCGCGCTCACCGGGGTGCAACGAATTTTGCCGATGATGACCCAAACGTTAAAAGCCGATGAGGTGAGTCGCGTAGCGTTTATCTATTCGCGCGGTGGTCGTTTTGCACCAGACAACAGTGGTCGGGTCGATAACCGCGTCGGTAATGCGTGGGAAAAACCGCTGCAAATCTGGAATGCGGATGTCGCTGCACACCGTCATGCGATTACCGGTGAACGCTACAGCGGCTGTCCGGCCTGGTATCCTTCGCGACTCTCTGACGGACGTTCAGTGGAGGAACTATTCCCTGAGCAGGAATGGCCGCTGAAGTTGATTTCATTTAAATCGAATACCATGTCCAGCGCGTCGGCCGTGATCCCCAGGCTGCATCATCTTAAGCCAGTCAATCTGGTGGCGCTTAACCCGCAGGACGGCAAGCGCTATGGTTTATCTCACGGCGATACCGTTCGCATCACCACGCCGGGCGGGCAGGTTGACGCGCAAATCAGCTTACTGCATGGCGTGATGCCAGGGGTAATCGCGATTGAGCATGGCTATGGGCATAAAGAGATGGGCGCTGCGCAGCATACGCTCGACGGTGAGCCGATGCCGTTTGATAAAAAGATAAAGTCGGGAATCAATATCAACGATCTGGGTTTTGCGGATCCGACACGAAAAGTGGCCAACACCTGGCTGGATTGGGTTTCAGGAGCCGCAGTGCGCCAGGGGTTGCCAGCGAAGCTTGAACGAGTGTAACTCGGGTGCCGGATGGCAACGCTAACGCGTTTTATCCGGCCTACAGCACATCGTAGGCCGGGTACGGCATAAACGGATCAGTTATTAACCGGGATAACCGCGCCTTTATATTTGGTGCGGATCCAGTCCTGGATCTCTTTTGAGTGCAGCACATCAACCAGCGCCACGATATCCTTTTTCTTCTCATCACCGCGATGAACGGTAATGATATTGGCATACGGGTTGTTTTCACCGCTTTCGACGGCAATCGGATCTTTCACCGGATCAAGCCCGGCGTCGATTGCGTAGTTGGCGTTGATCACGACCGCATCCCCTTCTTCATTGTTATACATCTGCGGTAACAGCGCTGCTTCAACGTTAGGTAAGAACTTCAGCTTTTTCGGGTTCTCTACGATGTCGCTAATGCGCGCCGTCACTTTATCCACTCCCGGTTTCAGCTTGATCACACCCTCTTTTTCAAAAATCGACAGAATACGACCTTCTTCAGATACCGCATCACGCATGATCACCTTGCCACCTTCCGGCAGATCCTTCAGTGACTTCACCTTTTTCGAATAGATACCAATCGGCTCAATATGAATCGCCCCTGCGCTAACGAAATCATAGGATTTGTCGCCAGCATGATCTTTAATCACGCTATTCAGGTACGGGATATGCTGGAAATAGTTTGCATCAATCTCACGACCCGCCAGGGCGGTGTTCGGCAGAATGTAGTCCTGGAATGGTTTAATCTCCAGGTCTATCCCTTGCTTCGCCAGAATCGGCTTGGCCTGCTCAAGGATCTCCGCATGGGGTACGTTTGACGCGCCAACGGTCAGCGTATCAGCCCAGGAAGCAAAGCTCAGGGCGCTTAAGGTTGCTGCTGCGAGTAATGTCAGTGATTTTTTCATGATGATGGTTTCCGTATTTTATTAGCGTTTATCTAACAGAGAGGTGATCACATCGCCGCAAAGCTGAATGATGAAGACGATGAGCAGAATCGTTACCGTCGCCACCAGCGTGACGTCGCTGTGGTTGCGCTGGAATCCTTCCAGATAAGCAAGGTTCCCTAAACCACCGGCACCAATCACCCCCGCCATCGCGCTGTAGCTAACCAGAGCAATCAGCGTCACGGTGATCCCGGACACCAGAGCGGGTGAGGATTCCGGCAGTAAAACCCGAAAAACAAGCGTCGTCAGACGTGCGCCCATCGAGCGCGTCGCTTCAATAACGCCTTTATCTACTTCACGCAGGGCGATTTCGACCAGGCGTGCGTAAAAAGGTGCAGCACCCACAATCAACGCGGGCAATGCGGCATTTGCACCGAGAATGGTGCCAACAATCGTTTTGGTAAAAGGTATTAACAACACGATCAGAATGATGAACGGGATCGAGCGGAAAATATTGACCACCAGCGAGATCGCGCTATACAAGGCGCGGTTCTGGAATAATCCACCGCGCGCGGTCAGGAACAGCGCCATCCCGAGCGCAATCCCAAGGACAAACGTTGCCGCGCCAGAAAGCGCCGTCATGTAAAGCGTTTCCTGGGTCGCTGCCAGCAGTTGGTCCCACTTCAGATGGGGAAACAGATCTTCAGGCATGTTGAATCACCTCGCCTTCAATGTCGCTGTGGTGCAGGTCGGCCAGAATATTGCTGAGTTGTTCTTCGCTAGCCACGACGTGCACCCAAAGCTGCCCGAACACGCCATGCGCGGTTTGCGTCATCTTGCCGTGCAAAATGTTAAACGGCAGGCCATAGCGCAGGGTGAGTTCTCCAACCACCGGTCGGTGAGTGCGCTGCCCGGTAAAAGTTAACTTGATCACGACACCGCCCAGTTCGCTTGCCAGTTGCGGATTAAACTCATCCTCTTCGGTGTATTGGCTCACCTGCCGGACAAACTGTCGGGTAATTGGCTGCTGTGGATGGGTAAAGACAGTAAGAACATCGCCCTCTTCAACTACCCTGCCGTTTTCCATCACCGCGACGCGATCGCAGATTTTGCGCACCACATGCATCTCGTGGGTGATCAACACAATGGTTAATTTGAAGCGACGGTTAATATCGAGCAGTAACTCCAGAATCTGATCGGTGGTTTGCGGATCCAACGCTGATGTGGCCTCGTCACAGAGCAGTACATCAGGATTATTCGCCAGCGCGCGGGCGATCCCTACGCGCTGCTTTTGGCCGCCGCTGAGCTGCGATGGATACGCATTTTCGCGACCACTCAGACCGACAAGGGTAATCAGCTCGGCCACTCTCGCCTTAATCATCGCTTTCGGCGCACCGGCAATTTGCATAGAGAAAGCGATATTTTCACTGACGGTGCGTGACCACAGTAAATTAAAGTGCTGAAACACCATGCTGATTTTCAACCGTGCCTGACGCAGCGATTCCCCGCGTGCGGCAGAAATATCGTGGCCGTTAATGGTCACGCTGCCGGACGAGGGTTTCTCAAGACCATTCAGCAGGCGAATCAAGGTACTCTTCCCTGCACCACTGTAGCCAATGATCCCGTAAATCTGCCCCTGCTCAACCGTCAGGTTGACATCATCGACAGCGGTAATGGAAAGCCTGCCTGGCGTAAACACTTTCGAAATATTTTTCAGGACAATCATGTCGTTTGGGTATCCGCTGCTGCTTATTGTTATCCTGCTAGTGCTTTTAGCTGTTTAGCAGTATGGATGTCCAAATGAGTGTAATCAGCAAGATGGTGTTTTAAAATGAATTAAAACGAATTTGATATAACTTTAAGGAATATCCATACCGTAACAAGAGACTCAGTCCGCGTTCACTTCCACATCCGAGTGGGCTGACAGCATGAAAAATTCTTCTGAAATATTTACTCACTGATTTTTAACTGACCAAACCGTGGTTATTTAAAACTGAATCGAGAAAGCCAACACCTTTATAAGAAGCGTTCAAAAATTGCATCACTGAGATATGACAATCATCACAAACTATAGCCCCACAAGTGTAAGCATATAAGAACTAATAAAATGAAAATGTCTTTTTACCCTGCGTGATAATTTGGTTTTGCTTCCGGTTTACAGCATGATCTGTGATTCATTTCACCACATGTCAACATTACTCTAAATACAATTCAACGAAATACACGGAGGCTTTAATGTTTAAAGAAGAAAGGCGCGCCACTATTCTTAACTTGTTGATCAAAGATCATAGCGTAAGCGTAAGTAAACTTGCCGTTCTTTTTAATGTGAGCCAGGAGACTATTCGTTCAGATCTTTATTATTTTCAGAAGACAGGAATGCTGGTGCGTTGTTACGGTGGTGGTATTGTTAATCGTCAGGCGTTAAGCAAACTTATTACTGAAAATAAAATAGATATCTCCGGCGCTATAGCAACTCCGGCAAACAAAGATATTCGCTTAAACAAAGAAGGGGCTAAAATGTCGGGCAAAGTTTGTATTTTAGGTTCATTTAATATTGACGTATCCGCCACTGTGCCGTGGCTGCCTCAGAGCGGTGAATCTATCCTCGCAAGCCAGTTCGGTTTTTATCCGGGAGGAAAAGGTGCCAACCAGGCTCTGGCCGCAAATAATGCGGGTGCTGATGTCCATTTTATTTTTAAAGTTGGCAAAGATCAGTTCAGCGCTTTCGCGCTCAATCATATTATTCAATCGGGCATCAACTCTTATTGTGCCTATCAAACCGATGATGCCCCCACCGGGAGTGCACTCATTTATGTTTCAGCGGAGGATGGTGATAATATCATCGCCATCTATCCCGGCGCTAATATGACGCTGAGCAAACAAGAAATTAATGAACAGCAGGGTTATATCTCTGAAGCCGATGTCCTGCTGATGCAACTGGAGACGAATATCGATGCTATTGAAGAGTTCGTGCGCCTGGGTAAATTAGAAAACAAAACTATCATTCTTAATCCAGCACCCTATACTAAAAATATCCACCATTTATTATCTTCCATCGATATCCTGACACCTAATGAAACTGAGGCTTCATTTTTGTCAGGTATTACCATTACCGGTATTGATGATGCCAAAAAAGCAGGGAATATCATTCTGCAGTCAGGCGTTAAGAAGGTCATCATCACTCTTGGCGCGCAAGGATCATTGCTGTGCGAACATCACCGAACGTTGTTTATCCCCGCCTGGAGTGCCGTCGTCAAGGATGCCGCAGGCGCGGGTGACGCATTTAATGGCGCACTGGCCACCTCACTTTCCCGGAAATCAGACCTTGTGTCAGCCATTCAGTATGCCTCTGCCTTTGCTTCACTGGCAGTAGAACAAGAAGGCGCATCGAGCATGCCGCAACATGAGCAGGTACTGCACCGAATGCGCACTCAATCGCATGAAATTGTTAATATCAAATAATAGGATATCAGTATGAAAATTTTATTTATCGGTGAGTCATGGCATATTCATATGATTCATTCTAAGGGATATGACAGCTTCACATCCAGTAAATACGAAGAAGGTGCTGACTATCTCTTATCCTGTCTGCGCCAGCAAAATATTACTATCGACTATATGCCAGCGCATATTGTACAAACTCGTTTTCCGCAAACCGTAGCGGAACTCGACGTATACGACGCGATCGTGATTAGTGATATTGGCAGCAATACCTTTTTGTTGCAAAACAAAACCTTTTATCAGATGAATATCATCCCGAATGCGTTAGCGCTGATTAAAGAATATGTCTCCAATGGCGGCGGTCTGTTAATGATTGGCGGATATCTGTCCTTCACCGGCATTGAAGCTAAAGCGAATTATAAAAACACCTTGCTGGCCGACGTTTTGCCTGTCGAAATGCTGGACTATGACGATCGCGTTGAAATTCCAGAAGGATGCAGCCCAATCAACACTGATGAGCAACATGTCATTACGCAAGATCTGACGCAGTGGCCCCCCTTACTCGGTTATAACAAACTGCACGCCAAAGTAAACGCGACAACGCTGGTCAAAATAAATGACGACCCGCTATTAGTTCTCGGTGAATACAATAAAGGGAAAGTCGGTTGTTTTGCCAGTGATTGTGCGCCGCACTGGGGTAGTCCACAATTTATGCAATGGGAACATTACACGCCATTTTGGTGTAACGTTCTGCAATCAATTAAAAAATAAGCGTCTGTCTGCAGGTGATTATTGAATCACCTGCCCTTTTCTCTCTGTATCGGTTAAAAATATGCAAAGTCACTACAAATATGGTGAAATGTTTTACGATGGCATATTAACCAGCTATCGTATCTACGGCGATCCGGCATCTTCATTAATGCCATTAATTATTTTACATGGCGGCCCATCAGGCGGTTTTGATTATCTTTTAAATTATCACCAGCTGTCTGATGATGGACGCATGGTGGTATTTTACGATCAATATGGCTGCGGTCGTTCCACGCATTTCCCGCTGGCGGAGGCCTCATTCTGGACAATAGAACGCTATCTTCAGCAACTCCAGCAATTAATCTGCCATCTGAATATTGGCCAGCGATATTCATTACTCGGACACTCCTGGGGAGGCATGCTGGCAGCAGAGCATGCCTGCACGCAGCCGGAAGGATTAGGTGGTGTGATATACGCTAGCTCTCCTGCCAGCATCCCACTTTGGCAAAGTGAAGTCCTGCGACTGTTTAAAGAACTCACGGCTGGCGCGGATACAATGCCAGACGATGTCATTATGCAGGCAAAAATCTATCAGCATCCGCCTGAACAGCTTAGTGCCTATTACGCCAGGCATGTTTATTCCCTGCAGCAAGAACCGCTGCATATTCAGCGTGCTAATGCGCAATTCGCCGCCGACCCCACGGCTTACCACATTTTGTGGGGCGCCAATGAGCTGGCGGTCAATGGCACGCTGGCACAGTGGGATATCACCGATTCATTGCACAAGATTCAATGCCCTGGATTAGTCCTTCATGGCGAGCACGATCAGGCGACATCGCAGGTCGTTCAACCGCTTATTACCCATATAACCCATTGTCGGGGCGTCACGATTCCTGACAGCAGCCATAACCCGCATGAAGAAAATACCGGGCCTTGCCTCACTGCGGTCCGTGAGTTTTTACGCGCCCTTGATTAACACGAATTGAGGTGTTTACTATGAGTAAAATCAAAAAGTTATCTCTTACAGATTTGGTGCTGTACGGGCTGGTATTTATGGTTCCGATCGCGCCAGTTTCTCTCTATGGTGTCGTCTATAATTTATCTCATGGCATGGTCGCGCTGGTGTATATTATTGGCGCTATCGCGATGTTTTTTACCGCCCACAGCTATTCAACATTGTCAAAGCACATCTCCTCCTCCGGGTCGGCTTATACCTATGCGGGCGTGTGCATCAACCCCGCGGTGGGTTTTCTCACCGGCTGGATTTTGCTGCTGGATTATCTGTTATTCCCTACGCTGGTTGCCGTGCTGGGCGGTGTTGCTGTTCATGCCATACTTCCGCAAATACCGATTTGGGTGTGGCCGTTAATTTATGTGGCCATAGGAACGGGCATAAACTATTTGGGAATACAACAAACGGCTAAATTCGACAAGCTGCTGGTCTTTATTCAACTCGGTATTCTGGCCATTTTTGTGGTGCTGATTTTGCGTCTGCTGATGCTCGATAGCAGCCATGTGTCATTCTCTTTCAAACCCTTTTTTGACTCTCAGTGGTTTACGCCTGGCTTAATTGCTACCGCTATCTCTGTTGCGGCACTCAACTTCCTCGGGTTTGATGCCATCAGTACCTTAAGCGAAGAAAGCGAAGGCGGCG
Source organism: Citrobacter sp. Igbk 14 (assembly GCF_028069825.1). Lineage (NCBI taxonomy): Bacteria > Pseudomonadati > Pseudomonadota > Gammaproteobacteria > Enterobacterales > Enterobacteriaceae > Citrobacter > Citrobacter sp. Igbk 14. The sequence goes on along the minus strand of NZ_JANEWM010000010.1, from coordinate 57,295 downwards.
GAAAAGCGGTCAGTAAGGCAACTCTTCTCGCCCTGATCCTGGCCACCGTACTGTTTATTATTGTGGTGACGTTTGCCGCATTCGCCACCGGCAAAATAGACAGCTTTGCCGACGGCACTGAAACAAACGAAGCCTTCTTCACAATTGCAGGTGATGTTGGCGGTATCTGGCTTAAAGTCGCATTTTCTATCATCGTGGCGTTCGTTTGCGCGGTCGGCAATATCATTACGGCACAAACCGCCGTATCCCGCGTTCTGTTCTCTATGGGGCGCGACAAAATGTTGCCCACATTCCTGGCGCACGTACACAATAAAAGAAAAACACCTGACTATGCCATTCTGTTCACCGGGGCTGTGACACTCTTTCTTAGCTACCTGTTTTCCGGGAAAATTGAATCCATATCCACCCTTGTTAACTTCGGCGCGCTTTTCGCCTTCTTTGTGGTAAACCTGTGTGTCTTTGTGCTCTACAACGTAAAGATGAAAGAACATCGTCGCCTTTTCCCTCACGTGATCTCTCCTGTGCTGGGCATGGTCGTCATCGGTTATGTCTGTATGAATATGAACATTCACGCGCTGACGCTGGGGGGCATCTGGTCTGTAATCGGTCTGGCGATTCTGTGGTATCGGAAAGCGCATAAGCAGGACATCAATATCGATCTTGAGGGGCGAAAGCTGCTCGACTAAGTCGTCTGAATACTGAGTTTGCAACAGGTTATTTTTTCTTGTTGCGCAACACCGCCTGACGTTGGGCGGTGTTTTGTTAACCAACCTGAAACAATTTAATGCAGATTCTTTGTTAAACTGCACAGAACTCTTTTGAAACGCTGTTTCCATTTTCCTTTTTGATAATTTTCAGCGTATAATGCGCGCCAATTGTCTCTTGAATGGTTTCAGCACATTGACCTGTAAAACTCAACGACTACAAAACTCACCATCCCGTTGGGCTGAAACGCAAGCACACATTCCTCTGCACGCTTTATCGATGTCACCTATTCTTAGAGCGAGGCATCACAACTTTCGTAACTCAGGTTTAGCTTTCCATCCGTGCGCGATGGAAGCCAGATTTCCATATCCTTCTCAACTTAAAGACTAAGACTGTCATGAAAAAGACGAAAATTGTTTGCACCATCGGTCCGAAAACCGAATCCGAAGAGATGTTATCCAAAATGCTGGACGCGGGCATGAACGTCATGCGTCTGAACTTCTCCCACGGTGATTACGCAGAACACGGTCAGCGCATCAAGAATTTGCGCAACGTCATGAGCAAAACCGGTAAAAAAGCCGCGATTCTGCTCGATACCAAAGGTCCGGAAATCCGTACCATTAAGCTGGAAGGCGGCAACGACGTTTCTCTGAAAGCGGGCCAGACCTTCACGTTCACTACCGACAAATCTGTTGTGGGCAACAACGAAATCGTTGCTGTTACCTACGAAGGCTTCACTAAAGACCTGTCTGTCGGCAACACCGTACTGGTTGATGATGGCCTGATTGGCATGGAAGTTACCGCTATTGAAGGTAACAAAGTTATCTGTAAAGTGCTGAACAACGGCGATCTGGGTGAAAACAAAGGCGTTAACCTGCCAGGCGTTTCCATTGCCCTGCCAGCACTGGCTGAAAAAGACAAACAGGACCTGATCTTCGGTTGTGAGCAAGGCGTTGACTTCGTTGCGGCCTCCTTTATCCGTAAACGTTCTGACGTCGTTGAAATCCGTGAGCACCTGAAAGCACACGGCGGCGAAAACATCCAGATCATCTCCAAGATTGAAAACCAGGAAGGCCTGAACAACTTCGACGAAATCCTCGAAGCGTCCGACGGCATCATGGTTGCTCGTGGCGACATGGGCGTTGAGATCCCGGTTGAAGAAGTTATCTTCGCGCAGAAGATGATCATCGAGAAATGTATCCGTGCACGTAAGGTCGTTATCACTGCGACCCAGATGCTGGATTCCATGATCAAAAACCCACGTCCGACCCGCGCTGAAGCCGGCGACGTTGCGAACGCCATCCTCGATGGTACCGATGCCGTTATGCTGTCTGGCGAATCCGCGAAAGGTAAATACCCGCTGGAAGCTGTGACCATCATGGCCACCATCTGCGAACGTACCGACCGTGTGATGACCAGCCGCCTGGACTTCAATAATGACAGCCGTAAACTGCGCATCACTGAAGCGGTGTGCCGTGGTGCTGTTGAAACTGCAGAAAAACTGGATGCTCCGCTGATCGTCGTGGCAACCCAGGGCGGTAAATCTGCACGTGCTGTGCGTAAATACTTCCCGGATGCAACCATCCTGGCGTTGACCACCAATGAAACTACCGCTCGCCAGCTGGTGCTGAGCAAAGGTGTCGTTGCACAGGTTGTTAAAGAAATCACCTCTACTGATGATTTCTACCGTCTGGGCAAAGAAGTGGCTCTGGAAAGTGGTCTGGCACAGAAAGGTGACGTCGTTGTTATGGTTTCCGGCGCACTGGTTCCGAGCGGCACGACCAATACGGCATCTGTTCACGTGCTGTAATAATTCCATCGCGAATTAATTTGCTTAAAAAGCGCCCTTGCGGCGCTTTTTTTATTTTCTTGATAGCCACGATTAATAAAAAATCAAATCGGATTTCACTATCTAATCCGAGATTATCTAAGATGAATCCGATGGAAGCTTTCTGTTTTCTCTCGGGTTTTTAGCTGTTTTTGCACAATTCGATGCTTCTTTGAGCGAACGATCAAAAATAAGTGCATTCCCATCAAAAAAATATTCTCAACATAAAAAACTTTGTGTAATACTTGTAACGCTACATGGAGATTAACTCAATCTAGAGGGTATTAATAATGAATCGTACTAAACTGGTACTGGGCGCGGTAATCCTGGGTTCTACTCTGCTGGCAGGTTGCTCCAGCAACGCTAAAATCGATCAGCTGTCTTCTGACGTTCAGACTCTGAACGCTAAAGTTGACCAGCTGAGCAACGACGTGAACGCAATGCGTTCCGACGTTCAGGCTGCTAAAGATGACGCAGCTCGCGCTAACCAGCGTCTGGACAACGCAGCTACTAAATACCGCAAGTAATAGTATCTGTGTAATAAAAATGGCGCACATTGTGCGCCATTTTTTTTGCCCGTTATTTTCTTCCCTGTTACTGCGTTGTGCGCATCTGCGCATCCTCCCCTGGCGCACCGTTCTGCGCTGATTTCACTTCTGGTCCATTGGCAACGACAGGTGTCTGCCCGGCACTAACGGTCACGGGATAACCCGCACGACGATACAGAGCTCTCTCAACCAAACTGTTATCGACGGCCTTATTCTCTTTGAACTGATTAAAACCTACCGGTAATACATAGGGCATGGTCTGAACGTTTTGTTCCTCTTCCGGTGACAACGGCCTGTGCACCTCAACATAGCGCATACCATTTGGCTCAACGGAGTACTTTATCGGCTCGTTGATCACTCTGACAGGCGTACCAGGTCGCACCTGCTCGAACAACGCTTTGATATCCGGCGCGTTCATACGGATACAGCCAGAGCTTACGCGCAGGCCAACACTGTCAGGTGCACTGGTCCCATGGATAAGGTATTCACCATTTCCATGCGCCAGACGCAATGCAAAGCGTCCTAACGGGTTATTTGGCCCCGCAGGTACTACCGGCGGTAATGTTATGCCGCGCTCCAGAGAGCGCTTACGGATGCCCGGTGTAGGCGTCCAGGTCGGATTGGGTATTTTCTGCCCAACACGGGTTTCCATCACCGGTGTTTCCAGCCCCTGCAAACCAATGCCAATGGGGAATACCTGAACAATATTTTCTCCCGGCGGGAAGTAATACAAACGCAGTTCCGCCAGATTCACAATAATCCCTTCGCGTGGCACATCCGGTAGCAATAATTGCGAGGGAATGGTAATCAGGGTTCCAGGCTTGGGTACGGGGGCTATAGTGTTATTTGCTTCAAGGATCAGCATGGCAGCGGTGTCAAAACGCCGGGCTATCGCCTGGAGATTCTTATCGCCTTCCTGCACGGTGTAGGTTTGATTTTGCCCAACAAGACGGCTGTTCGCCGGAGGCAACGGATAATCGACCGCCCAAGCGGCCTGTATAGCGCTGTAAGCGCCGATCAGCATTAACGTAATAATAGACGCGCGTTTCATACTCACTCACCCCCCTGGCGTTATTGCCGGATGACGGCAAGCGTCCGATCCGGCCTACGAGTCATTGCGGTGCCTTTCACGGAATCATTCCAGTCAGTCTGAAAGATGACGTGTTTTATCAGTTTAGCTAAGAGTTGCGGCTTTGGTGCGGATCGCCCGTATCATCGCTTCCAGTCCTTGTGAACGGGAAGGTGTGAGATGTTGTGCGAGCGCCATTTTTTCGAACCACGGACGCACATCAAAATTCACAATATCCTGAGCCGTCATCCGGTCATACAAAATGAAGACGACGGCGATAAGTCCTTTCACAATTGCCGCATCACTGTCGCCCTGTAATTCAATAATACCTTCAGCATTCTGCCGCATAACAATCCATACCTGACTTTGACATCCCTGAATGCTATTTTCCGGGCAGCGATCGTCGGCATTTAATTCCGGCAGCCGCTGACCCAGTTCAATGATGTACAGGTATTTCTCTTCCCAATTAGCGCAACGCAGAAAATTACGCAACAGTTTTTCTTTATCCGGTAGCGCAGCCATAATGCCTCCCTGTTATCCCAACAAGTGATGAATACGCTTGAGTCCCGTCACCAGGCGATCCACTTCTTCATGGGTGTTATACATGGCAATGGAAGCCCGGCACATCGCGGGAACGTGATAATAAGCCATCAACGGCATCGCGCAGTGATGTCCCGTGCGCACGGCAATTCCATAGTTATCAAGAAAGCTACCAACGTCATACGCGTGATGCTTGCCCAGGTTAAAGGCGATCACGCCTAAACGGTTTTCCGGGCCGTAGAGCGTCAGATTAGGTACCTCCGCCAGTTGCTCCAGCGCATAACGCATCATGAACTGCTCATATTCACTGATTTCAGTAAGCCCCAGCGCGCTAACATATTCAATGGCCGCTCCCAGACCGATAATCCCTCCGGTGTTCGGCGTTCCGGCTTCAAAACGCCAGGGGGCTTTGGCCCACGTCGTTCCCTGGCTCAGACTGACGGTTGCTATCATCGAGCCACCGCCTTCCCACGGTGGCATTTCCTGCAGCAGCGACTCTCTGGCATACAGCACGCCAATGCCGGTGGGTCCATAAAGCTTATGTCCGGAGAAGACATAAAAGTCACAATCCAGTGCCTGCACGTCCACCGGGTGGTGCATGACCGCCTGCGCGCCATCTACCAGCACTTTTGCGCCGTACTGATGCGCCAGCTCAATCATCTCCGGCAGCGGGTTTTCCGTGCCCAGGACGTTCGATACGTGGGTAATGGCCAACAGTTGAGTACGGTCGTCAAACAGCGTCGGCAACGTTTCCAGTTGCAACGTCCCGTCGGCGTTCAGTGGAATAACTCGCAGTTCCGCACCTACACGGGCGCACAGCATCTGCCAGGGGACAATATTGGCGTGGTGTTCCATTTCACTGATGATGATGTTATCACCCGCCCGGACATTGCTACTGCCCCAGCTGTTCGCCACCAGGTTAATGCCCTCTGTCGTGCCGCGGACAAACACCAGTTCTTCGGCAGAACGTGCGTTAATAAACAATGACGCCAGCTTGCGTACATTCTCCATTTTTTCCGTCGCCTGGGCGCTGAGCGTATGAATACCCCGATGGACTGCCGCATAGCCATGCCGATAAAACTCAGCCTCGGCATCAATCACCTGGTTGGGCTTTTGCGCACTGGCAGCACTGTCGAGGTAAGCCAGCGGTAAGCCGTTGACCTCACGCGTCAGGACCGGAAAGTCCGCCCGTACTTTTTCAATGGGAAATGTCATGCTACGCCTCCCGGTAGGCGTTGGGCTATCCGCGCCAGTACCTGTTGTTTCAGCGTTTCATCGCTCAGGGCTTCCGTCAGCTCAGCGGCAAACGCGTAGAGAATCATCTGTTGGGCATCCTGCTGGCCAATCCCACGCGAACGCAGATAAAACATCTGTTCATCGTCGATCCGCCCTACCGTCGCCCCATGGCTGCATTTCACGTCATCAGCGTAGATTTCCAGTTGCGGCTTGGTGTCCACTTCTGCCAGTTTACCGAGCAGTAAATTATTGTTCGTCATCTGACCGTCAGTTTTAATGGCATGCTGCGCCACGTTAATCAGGCCATTAAACACCGCCCGGCCTTTATCGCTGACAATCGTTTTATGTAACTGGCGGCTGTTGCAATACCCCTTATTGTGTTCAAGCCAGGTTCGGGTATCGCAAACTTCATTTTTCACCGGCATCGCCAGGCTGTTAAGGCGCAGCGTGCTGTTCTCTCCATTAAGCTGGGTACTGGTGTTATGGCGTAATACCGCACCACCGAGTAAGAAGCTGTAACTCATCGCCGTCGCATCTGCCCCTAACTGGATATCGTTATGCGCGAAATGGTGGCTAACCGGATTCTCAAACGCCAGTTTGATATGGTGCAAATGGGCATTTGCCGCCACGTTCATCGTTAAGCGTGCGCCGGTAAAATGTCGATGCGTATTCAGGCTAACATAGTGCTCAATGACGGTAGCTTCTGCGCCTTCAGCCAGTTCAAGATGGTGGCGATAGTGCGCGGTATTCACCTCATCACCCGCCAGCCCCTGGGTGATGTGCATCAACAGCAGCGGTTTCGCTGGACGTTGATGTCGTTTGACCTGTATGTGCGTGACGCTGCGTGAAAGGCTTTCGGTCAGATGCAGGAACACCTCTGGTTGGATAGCCGCAGGGAGCGCCTGACGCGCATCATCAACGGTAATGTCAAAGCCGCTGCCGTCAATGCTGTCGCTAAGCGCCTCGCAGTACTGACCGTCAACAAACACCAGACGTAGGGCATCAATAGCGCAGCTCAGCGCGTCGCACTGTGCTGACGTTATTGCAGAAAAACGGCTGACAAACTGGCTGTTGGTTAACCCTTCCAGCGGCGTATATTTCCAGTCCTCATGTTTACGCGTCGGCAACCCCAGCCGCAACATCTGTTGCAGGTGTTGTTGCGCATGCTGTGAACGACGCTCACCCTGCGCTTCAAACAGATGGTGCCACTGCTGGAGCACGTTACTGCTGTTCACTAAGCCAGCCATACCCTTGCTCCTCCAGTTGTTTAACCAGCGTAAAATCACCGGACTTCACAATGCGCCCCTGGTAGAGAACGTGGACGTAATCGGGTTTGATATAGTCGAGGATTCGCTGGTAGTGGGTGACAATAACAAACGAACGCTTTCCGTCACGCAATGCGTTCACGCCATCTGCCACGATTTTCAGCGCATCGATATCCAGACCAGAGTCAGACTCATCAAGGATGCACAGCTGGGGTTCCAGCACCGCCATTTGCAGAATGTCATTACGTTTTTTCTCACCACCGGAGAAACCCACGTTCACCGAACGGGTGAGCAAATCTGCCGGCATCTTCAGCAATGCAATTTTCTCTTCCATCAGGTCCTGGAAGTCAAACCTGTCCAGCGACTCTTCGCCACGGTAGCCGCGCACCGCATTCAGTGCCGTTTGCAGGAAAAACTGATTGCTGACGCCGGGGATCTCCACTGGATACTGAAACGCCATAAAGATACCTTCACCAGCCCGGTCTTCCGGTGACAGTTCCAGCAAGTTCTTACCGTTAAATTCAACCGTCCCGCCCGTGACTTCATAATCTTCTCGTCCGGCGAGTGTCGCAGACAACGTACTTTTCCCGGAACCGTTCGGCCCCATAATGGCGTGTACTTCCCCGGGGCGAATCTCAAGACTCAGCCCACGCAGGATCGCCTTATCTTCCACACTGACCTGTAAATCTTTAATGCTTAACATGTGCTTTCCTTAAATTTTAGCCGACGCTGTGTTCAAGACTTATGGCGAGAAGTTTTTGCGCTTCCACAGCAAATTCCAGCGGCAGCTCAGAGAACACGTCTTTACAGAAGCCATTGACGATCATTGAGATAGCATCTTCTTCACTGATGCCACGTTGCAGGCAGTAGAACAGTTGGTCTTCACCAATGCGCGAGGTCGTCGCTTCGTGTTCAAGCTGAGCGCTGTTGTTACGGCACTCAACATACGGGAAGGTATGCGCCCCACAGTCCGCACCAATCAACATTGAGTCACATTGGGTGTAGTTACGGGCGTTAGTGGCGGTAGGCATAATTTTCACTAAGCCACGATAGCTGTTCTGGCTATGTCCGGCAGAAATTCCTTTCGAGATAATGGTCGATTTCGTGTTCTTGCCGATGTGAATCATTTTAGTGCCAGTATCAGCCTGCTGATGCCCGCTGGTCAGCGCAACGGAGTAGAATTCGCCGATCGAATTATCACCGCGCAGAATGCAGCTCGGGTATTTCCAGGTAATGGCTGAACCGGTCTCTGACTGCGTCCATGACATTTTGCTGTTTTCACCTTCACACAGCGCACGTTTGGTCACGAAATTCAGGATGCCGCCGGTATTGCCATCGCCGGGGAACCAGTTTTGTACCGTTGAATACTTCACCTCAGCATCTTTATGGATGATCACCTCAACCACCGCCGCATGCAGCTGGTAACTGTCACGTACCGGAGCCGAACAACCTTCGATATAGCTGACGTAACTCCCCTCATCCGCCACCAGAATCGTGCGTTCAAACTGTCCGGTTTTTTCTGCATTGATACGGAAATAAGTCGACAGTTCCATTGGGCAGCGCACACCTTTCGGCACATAAATAAACGTGCCGTCCGATGCCACCGCCGCATTCAGCGCGGCAAAGAAATTGTCATTCCCCGGGACGACGGTACCGAGGTATTTTTTTACCAGTTCAGGATGATCGTGAATGGCCTCGCCGAACGAGCAGAAAATAATACCCTGTTCCGCCAGCTTATCGCGGTAGGTCGTCGCGACTGACACCGAATCGAAAATGGCATCCACCGCCACTTCTTTTCCTTCACGGACCGGCACGCCAAGCTGCTCGAACGCGTCTTCAACCTCTTTGCTTAAAAACGCATTCGCGCCCGTTTGCTGAACAGCTCCCGGCTCAGAGGCGCAGGTTTCATCACAGTTACCGCAAGAAGGTGCAGAGTAATAGCTATAGTCCTGGTAGTTCAGTTTGTCATAGTGCGCTTTTAGCCAGTGTGGTTCTTCCATCGTCAGCCACGCGTTAAACGCATTCAGACGGAATTCCAGCATCCAATCAGGTTCATTTCGTTTTGCCGAAATTGCCCGGACAACCTCTTCGTTGATCCCTTTGGCCAGTTCATCGGTTTGCAGTTGGGTAAAGAACCCCTCTTTGTAATTGAGGTGCCCGCCAGCCCAGGTGTTGACATCGTCAGTTGCTTCAGTGTTACGAGACATAGTACCGCCTATACCCCAAAGCTTTCGCCACAGCCACATTCGTTCTGGGCTTTCGGGTTATGAAATTTAAATAACTGATTTAATCCTTCACGAACGAAATCGACTTCAGTTCCATCGATAAACGGCATCGCCTGTAACGGGACATAAAGTCTGGCGCCCTCGGTTTCAAATAGCAGATCGTCTTTCTCGGGTTGCTTGACGGTGTCCAGCACATAGCCGAATCCCGCGCATCCGGTTTGTTTCACGCCTAACCGCACGCCCAACATATCGGGTTGCCTTGCCACCAGTTCACGGATATGCGCCGCTGCCGCTGGCGTTAACGTCAGCCCGCGCCACGCAAAATCGTTGGGATTAAATGTTCCTGAATGCAATTCCATAGGGTTACCTCGAGTCATTAGCTTTCAAGCTATAACACCATGTTAGTGATAATGATTATCACTTCAACCCCTCAACAGCAGGGGCATTCGGGTTAACCGCCCTTTTTGACGACTTTTATTAAGCATAGACCCTGCGGCGAGGGTTAACAGGGATGGATTTTTTTGTTCAATACATTGATTAATAATAGATTATGAATATGTAATCGTTCCGGCAGGTCAAATGCTAAAAGATGTATAGATAATGTCTATTTAAAGGATAGGTGGGGATGACTACGGGGGAACAATGCGGTTCAAAACGCATGTGGGCCATAAAAAACCCTTAAGTCTGCATGCTGGCAGACTTAAGGGTTCCGGCCCCATCCGGCGCTTATCTCCGGCACTCACAATGGCTTAGCTCTTGAAGGGGCGATCAGAATAATCTCATACACTGATAAATTTTTTTTAACACAAATTGCGCTTTGACTATTTTATAAACACGCTCAATCACATAGTTAGCGCTGTGTCTCATTCAGTTCGTCCAGCAACAGCCGCAACCCCGCAGGCTGGTGATCGCGGGAAAGATATAAACCATAAATAGGCAGGCGTTTAGGCTGTAGTTGGGGGAGAAGTCGTATTAATCTCCCCTGCGCCAGCCCTTCTCTCGCCTCCTGCTCAGGAACCAACGCAATCCCCATCCCCGCCAGGGCGGATTCACATAGCAGTGACGAGATACCGGCGCTTAAATTCCCTTTAATGGCCACCGTGACGGCTTGCCCTTGCGCATCCAGAAAGTGCCATGGCTTTCCGGCAAATCCACTGTAATAAAGGCAATTATGCTGCGCAAGATCGTCGACGGTTTTTGGGATGCCATGCTGGTTAAGGTAATCCACGGAGGCACATAACACCGAGTCACAATCCCCTAAGCGCCGGGCAATCGTTCCGGGCTCGGGATTTTCCGTGATGCGGATCGCCACATCAATACGTTCCCCAACCAGGCTTACCGGTTGATTGTTGATCTCAACTTCAATGCGGAGTTCAGGATAGCGAGCAAGAAACGCGGGCAGCACCGGCGCCAGAATATGTATGGCAGTAAAATGTGCACACGCTACCCGTAGCGTGCCCGATGGGGTTTGCGCGAGCCCGGCGGCACCGATATCTCGCGAAAGCTGTGCCAGGGTGCGGGTTTTCACCAACGCTTCTTCGCCGGCAGGTGTGATTGTCAACCGTCGTGACGAACGATGGATAAGCCGCGCCCCGGTCCACTTTTCCATCTCATCCAGATAGCGACTGACCATCGGTCGGGAAAGCCCCAGCGCACGCGCGGCGGCACTCAAACTGCCTAAATCACAGATGTGGTTAAAAACGGTTGCCGCCATGACTCTGTCCATTGCATCCCATCCGATCGTTTTATGAAACTCAGCATGTCCTGATAAGGGAATTCTAACAGATCCGAATTTCCTTAAAATACAGGAACGATCAAAAGACAATGTCCTGCACAAGGTTCCCCGTTATGAAAATCAATACACTGGCTATGCTGTTACCCCTGTTTGCCTCTTCGGCATTTGCCGCTCCGCTACAGCTGGATGTCTATAATCCGCAGGAAAAGGCTATTTTCCCGGTCTCTTCTACGCTGGTGTCCGGCCCGAAAGAAGCCATTTTGTTTGATGCCCAATTCAGCACCAAAGACGGTGAAAAACTGGTGCAAATGATTCGCTCCAGCGGTAAGACGCTGAAAGCCATTGTGATCACGTCTGGCGATCCGGATTTCTATTTTGGCCTTGAGCCACTCGTCAAAGCCTTCCCAGGTGTCAACGTGCTGGCTACGCCGCACGTGGTGGATCATATCCGTGCCACCAAAGAAGCCAAATTACAGTTCTGGGGCCCACAGATGAAAGACGGTGCCCCCACTTCGCTCACTGTACCGCAGGCCATCACGCAAACACGCTTTACGGTTGATGGCGAAACGCTGGAGTTACGCCATCCTAATGACTATGCGGCATATGTCTGGATCCCCGCGAACCGCGCCATCATTGGCGGAACCGGTATCGCTTCAGGTATTCACGTCTGGACAGCGGACACGCAGTCATCGGCTGAGCGCATGGCATGGCGTAACGTGCTGAGCGAAATGCAGCAATTACATCCTGCCCTGGTGGTTCCAGGTCATTATATTGGCGAACGCCCGGCGGGTGATAACGCAATTCGCTTCACCCAGGATTACCTTCAGTCGTTTGAACAGGCGCTGGGCGCGAAAAAAGGTTCAGCCTACGTGATAAAAACAATGACCACAGCATGGCCTGGCCTTGCAGACGAAAGCTCTCTGGAACTGAGTGCGAAAGTGAATACCGGTGAGATGAAGTGGTAAACAAGGTTTAAGGCAAAAAATAACCCCGAACACGTGTGTCGGGGTTTTTATTACGACAGGCATACCGGAATCAATGAACGCCCAGGCGCCAGGCAAAATAGATTTCTTCTTTCAGTTCAGTCGAAGAGAGCGTTAATAAATCGGCAAACTCCAGCTCTAATTGTTTCAGTCTTTTCAGGTACTGAGCCGGTGAAAGATCGGTTTTATCACGACGTAAAAATTCTATTGCCAGTTGGGCTGGGTCTAATTGGGTAGACATATCATCCTCGCTTGTGTTCAGAACCTGCACAGTATAACACCATTACCTGCGCAGATAATGACCAAACTCAACATGCATCACAAAATAGCAGTCGTCAGTCGCGAGGTGCAGCATAACCGGCCCTGCTCATCGAAGATTTCGATTTGCCACACCTGATGACGTGAACCGGTATGCACAGGGCTGCACACCCCTCTGACAAGCCCTTCACGTGCAGAACGAACGTGGTTGGCGTTAATCTCAAGGCCCACCACTTTCTGATCGCCCTGCGTACACAGATATCCAGCCACCGAGCCAATGCTTTCAGCCAGCACGACAGACGCCCCGCCGTGCAACAAACCAAAGGGTTGTTTGGTGCGATGGTCCACGGGCATTGTGGCTTCCAGAGTATTGTCGCCGATATGCACAAAACGAATATCGAGCAGCCCTACCATATTTCCTTCACCCATGGCGTTGAGCGCCTCGAGTGTGACTTCACGTTTCCAGATCATCCTATAATCTCCAGTAATGCCTGTAATGGGTGGCGAACGCCCGTGCCTTCTACGCGTTTAACCTGGCTGCGACATGAATACCCGGCTGCCAGACAACGGTTACGCGGCAATCGTTGCATTGCCTGGTGCCATGATAACTCATAGATCCCTAAAGAGTTCTGGTGATTCTTCACTTCATGGCCATACGTACCCGCCATCCCGCAGCACCCCACGCTGACATTTTCCAGTTTGGCCCCAAACCGGGCAAAAATCGCGGCCCACTGCGCAGGTGCTCCCGGCAGAGCGGTCACTTCGGTACAGTGTCCGAAGAAGTACCACGGTTCACCACCAACAGCGACCGACGGTTGTGACGCCAGTACAGCCGATAACCACTCATTGACCAGTAAGACATGGAAATCACCGCGCTGCTCGCCGAGCGCCAGCTTGTATTCATCGCGATAACATAGCACCAGCGCCGGATCGACACCGACCATCGGGATATTCAGCTTTGCCACCCGGTTGAGGAATTCAGCGGTCTTTTTCGCCGTTTTCGCAAACCGGTTTAAAAAGCCCTTTATATGCTGCGCTTTACCGTTAGGCGAGAATGGCAACAGCACCGGCTGTAAACCCAATTTTTCTACCAGTCGGATGAAATCAGCCACTACCTGTGCATCGTAATAGCTGGTGAAAGGGTCCTGCACCACCAGCACCGTACGGGCTTTTTGTTCCTGGCTGAGAGCTTCAAGCTGTTCAAGCGTCATATTGGCCGAACGATGCCCGACCAACTGTCGTTGTAATGATGGCGCAGACAACAGCGGCAAATCCACCATGCCGATGTGTTTTTTAGCCAGATTTCGTACCAGCGGTTGATTGATGAAAAAGTTGAACGTTTTAGGTGCGCGCGCCATTAGCGGTGCATAACTCTCAACGGTGGCGACCATATGATCGCGGAGCGGGCGCAGATAGCGCGTGTGATACAGCTGCAGGAAGCGCGAGCGGAATTCCGGAACGTCAATTTTTATCGGGCACTGCGTCGAACACGCTTTACATGCCAGACACCCGGACATCGCCTCTTTCACTTCATGCGAGAAATCATACTCGCCCTTACGTGCATGCCAGCTGTTGCGGGTACGGGCGATTAGCGTACGTAAACTGGCACGTTTTTCTGGCAACTCTTTTTCCAGTTTCACGGGGTCGATCCCACGATCGGCCAACAGGCGTAACCATTCCCGTACCAGCGTTGCCCGCCCTTTTGGCGAGTGAATGCGATTGAGGCTAATTTTCATCGACGGACACATCGGGCTTTTCGCATCGAAGTTAAAGCATAACCCGTTGCCGTTACACTCCATTGCTCCACGCCACTCCTGTCGAACGGCCAGCGGGATTTGACGATCGTAAGTCCCACGTTTAACCGCATCCACTTTCATCATTGGCGCATCGATGGCTTCCGGAGGGCAAATTTTCCCCGGATTGAGCCGGTTTTGCGGATCAAACGCCGACTTCACTTTGCGCAGTTCGCGATACAGTTCCTCGCCAAAGAATGCCGGGCTGTACTCAGCACGGAAACCTTTCCCGTGTTCGCCCCACAGCAGGCCACCGTATTTTGCCGTCAGTGCCACCACATCATCAGAGATGCGTTTCATCAGCACTTCTTGCTGCGGATCGCACATATCCAGCGCGGGTCTGACGTGCAGTACCCCGGCATCCACGTGACCAAACATGCCATAGCTCAGGCCATGGCTATCGAGTAGCGCACGGAACTCGGCAATATAGTCGGCCAGGTGTTCCGGCGGTACGCAGGTATCTTCGGCAAACGGAATCGGCTTCGCAGAGCCTTTGGCATTACCCAGCAGACCAACGGCCTTTTTCCGCATGGCGTAGATGCGCTCTACGCCGGCCAGTTCGGTACACAGTTGCCAGCCAATCACACCGGCTTCCTGCCGGGCAATTAGCCCGTCCAGGCGTTCACACAGCGCACTGACCTGCGAATCAATTAATGCTTCATCGTCACCCGCAAACTCGACGATATTCAGCCCGAGCATCTCTTTATCCGGGACATCGGTAATCAATTCGCTGACGGAGTGCCAGACAATATCTTCCCGCGCCAGATTAAGCACTTTGGAATCAACGGTTTCGACCGACAGCGCACGCGCCTCTACCATCACCGGCGCATTACGCAATGCAGAGTCAAACGAATCGTATTTGACGTTGACCAATCGCCGAACTTTAGGCAGCGGCGTGATATCAAGGCGGGCTTCGGTGATAAATGCCAGCGTACCTTCAGACCCCGTAAGGATGCGGGTTAAATCAAACTCGGTCATCTCATCATTGAAGACGTGCCGCAGATCGTAACCGGTCAGGAAGCGATTAAGCTTGGGGAATTTATCAATGATCAGCCGTCGGTTATCGCGGCACCGTTCATACACCGTTTTATAGATACGCCCAATCGCCGTATTGTTTTTACCGAGCATTTCGGCAAACTCAACCGGCATCGGCTGGGTATCGAGAATATCCCCGCCCATCAATACCGCGCGGATACCCAGCACGTGATCGGAGGTTTTACCGTAGACCAACGAACCTTGCCCGGAAGCGTCGGTGTTGATCATTCCCCCCAACGTCGCCCGGTTACTGGTGGACAATTCAGGCGCAAAGAAATAGCCGTAGGGTTTCAGATATTGGTTAAGCTGATCTTTTATCACCCCCGCCTCTACCCGCACCCAACCTTCCTGCACATTGATTTCGATGATGCGGCTCATGTAACGGGACATATCAACAATAATGCCCTGATTAAGCGCCTGACCGTTGGTGCCTGTGCCGCCACCGCGAGGGGTAAAAATCAACGACGAAAAGAGCGGCTCTGACGCCAGGCGAGCGATAAGCGCCACATCAGCCGTCGAACGAGGAAACACCACGGCATCAGGCAGAAGCTGATAGATACTGTTATCCGTCGACATTGTCAGACGATCGGCATAGCTCGTTGCCGTATCGCCCGTGAACCCTTGCTGCTCCAGCGCCTGCAAAAAATTGAGCACCAGTTGAACGACACCTGGCGCCTGAGAAATTTGTGGAATCATTATAGTGACCCTTTCCTGCGGTCTGTGTTGTGAATTTAATCGTTTGCGTGTTGCTTTGTTTGTTGTATCACATTTTTTTCTAATACGCTCAGCAGATTTACAGGCAGAATCCGCCTGTTCAAAACCGCTGAAATTGCTCATCATTATAGAGTGTGATTAACGTGTTCACGTCGCGTCAACGTTCTGACGCAAAGACAAAGGTGAAAAGTATTTATGGTAAATTTCCGTCAGCCCAGGGATATTGCACAAGTGCTGCTATCGGTGCTGTTTTTAGCCATCATGATTGTGGCCTGTCTCTGGATTGTGCAACCCTTTATCCTCGGTTTTGCCTGGGCAGGTACGGTGGTCATTGCGACCTGGCCCATCCTGATACGTATACAAAAATTACTGTGGGGACGCCGTTCGCTTGCCGTGCTGGTGATGACCCTGTTGTTAGTTCTGTTATTCATTATTCCTATCGCTCTGTTGGTCAACAGCATCGTTGATGGCAGTGGTCCTCTGATTCATGCCGTTACCGCCGGTGATATGACGCTGCCGGATCTGGCATGGTTAAACAGTATTCCTCTGGTGGGTGCCAAACTCTATGGCGCATGGCACAGCCTGTTGGATATGGGCGGTTCGGCTATCATGGCTAAGGTTCGTCCCTATATCGGTACCACAACCACCTGGTTTGTTGGCCAGGCCGCGCATATTGGCCGCTTTATGATGCACTGTGGCTTGATGTTGCTATTCAGCGCACTGCTGTACTGGCGCGGTGAGCAGGTGGCGCTAGGTATTCGCCACTTCGCCTGCCGTCTTGCATCGAAACGCGGTGACGCTGCAATTCTGTTGGCAGCACAGGCCATTCGTGCGGTTGCATTAGGCGTGGTCGTCACGGCGCTGGTGCAGGCCGTCCTCGGTGGCATTGGTCTGGCGGTAACGGGGGTACCTTACGCTACACTACTGGCGGTGTTGATGATCCTCTCCTGTCTGGTGCAACTGGGGCCTTTACCGGTGCTGGTTCCAGCTATTATCTGGCTTTACTGGACAGGTGACTCTACCTGGGGCACGGTGCTACTTGTGTGGAGCGGTGTGGTCGGAACACTGGATAACGTTATTCGTCCCATGCTGATTCGTATGGGTGCTGATTTGCCATTGATCCTCATTCTTTCCGGGGTGATCGGTGGGTTGATTGCATTCGGTATGATTGGTCTGTTTATCGGCCCAGTGGTGCTGGCTGTTTCATGGCGCCTGTTCTCCGCATGGGTCAACGAAGCCCCTGCACCGGGCACCGACCCGGACCAAATCCTCGAAGAAATCGCTGAAATCGAAAGCAATAAGTAGTACAGCATCAGGCGGCAACATTGCCGCCTGATTGTTTAATATTGCTTATAATCGCATCACAGCTCCCCGAACCGAATCCAACGTCTGCTCTGTGTGAATACTCATTTATGTCGCAAATTCTTTACAGTTTTTAAACTATTGAGATGAATCTGATCGACGTGAAAAAGCAGCATGCCTACTATTACCCCAAGGCTTTAGATCAACACATTGATTTATAAGCATGGAAATCCCCTGAGTGAAATAACGAATTGCTGTGTGTAGTCTTTGCCCATCTCCCACGATGGGCTTTTTTTTTATCCTGAACTCTCCCCCTAACGACCTACATCGCATCAGCTAGCCCATTGCTTTATTTCACTCTCACACCAAATGCACCGACTTCACAGATTAATAACAAATAATATTGCACAAGATACTGTGACTCTCTTCAAGCCGAAATATCCACATTAATGTTATTACTATTCCACTGTCTTTTATGAAGTGATTAAATAATGAACGCATTAGAATTGCAGGCTATCCGCCATATTTTTGCTATGACGGTGGAAGAAAGCGCCGCGTATATCGCGCGGGATGGCGACATTGCCGCCTGGCAACAATGGGAAAGCGGTGAAAAAGAAATCCCGGAAAACATCGCGCGCATTTGTACAGAAATGAAAGCAAAGAGAAAGTTAAGAATTAACGCGATCATCGAAAAAATAAATAATCGTATCGGTAATAACACGATGCGTTTTTTCCCCGATCTGGTTTCTTTTCAGGCAGTTTATAGCCACGACAATTTTCTCGACTGGAAAATCTATCAATCGGCTGCTGTGGAACTCTATGCACACAACCTTGAGCGTTTGTGTTAAGCGGTTATAACGTCACCACTACGTTGCAACACGGGCACCCGACAATATGCCCTCGCTCACGCGCAGTCTGCATACTATTTGGGCTAACACGCCCTACGCGACACAGAACACAACATCCATTTAGCCTCTTCGCTGAGTAACACATTATGAAAAACACCTATTTCTCCACTGCGATAGGGCTGTACCTTAATTACCTGGTACACGGTATGGGGGTCATTCTAATGTCCCTCAATATGTCCTCACTTGAACAACAGTGGCAAACTAATGCAGCGGGGGTCTCGATTGTCATCTCCTCCCTTGGTATCGGTCGGTTAAGCGTTCTATTAGTTGCAGGCATGCTCTCCGATCGCTATGGCCGCAGACCGTTTATCATTTTTGGCATGATCTGCTACCTAATCTTCTTTTTTGGCATCATCAACACTCATAGCATTGTGATTGCCTACGCCTTTGGTTTTTTAGCGGGAATGGCAAACAGTTTTCTTGATGCCGGAACCTACCCCAGCCTGATGGAAGCCTTCCCCCGCTCGCCCAGCACCGCCAATATTCTGATTAAAGCCTTTGTGTCCAGCGGCCAGTTTCTGTTGCCGATGGTTATCAGCCTGCTGGTGTGGGCTGAACTCTGGTTTGGCTGGTCCTTCTTGCTGGCGGCGGGAATTATGGCAGTCAACGGCATATTTTTGTTTCGTTGCCGCTTTCCTGCACATCCTGGACCGAAGCATTCCATCACGCCATCATCCGTTTTACAGGAACCGATCCAACCAGAGCACCGTTGTTCCCTTCTCGATCTGGGGAGTTACACGTTGTATGGCTATATCTCGATGGCCACATTTTATCTGGTTAGCCAGTGGCTGGCACAGTATGGTCAGTTTGTCGCCGGTATGCCGTATACGTTATCTATCAAGCTGTTAAGTATTTACACCTGTGGTTCGCTGTTGTGCGTATTCATTACTGCTCCCCTGGCGAGAAAAGCGGGTCGTGCAACATCTCTGTTAATGCTGTACACCTTTATCTCCTTTGTCGCGCTGCTGGCGGTTTGCCTGCATCCAACAACATGGGTCGTGATTACATTCGCCTTTGTCATCGGATTCTCTTCAGCCGGTGGTGTCGTACAAATCGGTCTAACGCTAATGGCTGCTCGCTTTCCGCATGCGAAAGGTAAAGCTACCGGTATTTACTACAGCGCGGGCAGTATCGCGACCTTCACGATCCCACTGATTACCGCCAGGCTCTCCGAAACCAGCATTGCGCACATCATGTGGTTTGATGCAGGCATTGCTGCACTCGGCTTCCTGCTGGCACTGTTTATTGGTTATCGCAGCCGACTTGCAGCAAAGCGTCAGTTAAACATGGCTCCGCTCGCGCAATAGCGCGGATGCAATATTGTTCCCCTCTTCTGCAAAATAATTGGACGTATTTTTAAAATAACGGCAAAACGTCGGTCTGACGAATTAGATTTCACAGTTTGATATGCAATATACCTGGTAACTTAAACGCCATGCTATGTAGGTACAATAACTACTGCCTGGTATATTAATTACAAGGTCGCCGAAATTTAAACTACACCGACGAGCACAGAATAATTTTAAAATCCGCAAGGAGTTGTGAAAAAATGTCTCAGAAAAAGACCTTTAACACGCCATTTCTTCTGGCGATAACCTGTATTTATTTAAGTTATTTTTTACACGGTATTAGCGTCATCACACTGGCGCAAAACATGACCTCCCTGGCTGAAAAGTTTTCAACCGATAATGCAGGAATTGCCTATCTAATTTCCGGTATTGGTCTTGGTCGACTGGTCAGTATTTTATTCTTTGGCGTTCTATCAGATAAGTTCGGTCGCCGGGCTATCATTTTGTTAGGCGTTATTCTATATATGCTGTTCTTCTTCGGTATTCCCGCCAGCCCCAATCTGATGATTGCCTTTATTCTTGCTGTATGCGTTGGCGTAGCAAATTCAGCGCTGGATACCGGTGGTTATCCTGCGTTAATGGAATGTTTCCCTAAAGCATCCGGCTCGGCGGTTATTCTGGTTAAAGCCATGGTGTCGTTTGGCCAGATGATTTACCCCATCATCGTCAGTACCATGCTGCTCAACCATGTCTGGTACGGCTATGCGGTCATCATCCCGGGTGTCCTGTTCGTGGTCATCACCCTGATGCTGTTAAAAAGTCGCTTTCCCAGCCAGATGGTGGACGCGGGTCTCGCCAAAGATCTGCCACAGATGAACAGTAAACCCCTGGTCTGGTTGGAAGGTGTCGCTTCCGTGCTGTTTGGAGTTGCCGCATTCTCAACCTTTTATGTCATCGTGGTTTGGATGCCGAAATATGCCATGGCATTTGCTGGCATGGCAGAAACTGACGCCTTAAAAACCATCTCTTACTACAGCATGGGATCGCTGGTCTGCGTATTCATCTTTGCTGCCCTCCTGAAGAAAATGGTTCGCCCCATTTGGGCTAACGTTTTTAACGCCGGTTTGGCAAGCATTACCGCTGCGGTCATTTATTTGTATCCCTCTCCGCTGGTTTGTAACGCAGGATCGTTTCTGATTGGCTTCTCTGCTGCTGGCGGTATTTTACAGCTCGGTGTTTCGGTGATGTCGGAGTTTTTCCCGAAGAGCAAAGCCAAAGTCACCAGTGTTTATATGATGATGGGTGGTGTAGCCAACTTTATTATCCCACTGATCACCGGATACCTTTCTAACATCGGCCTGCAATACATCATCTTGCTGGACCTTGCATTTGCTCTGCTGGCATTCATCACCGCCATCATCGTCTTTATTCGCTATTACCGCGTATTTGATATCCCCAAAAACGATGTGCGGTTGGGCGAACGTTATTTTCAATAAATTGTTTGAAGGAGTATCAAATGGACGTAACTGCAAAATATGAACTGATTGGTCTGATGGCCTACCCTATCAGACACAGTCTGTCCCCTGAAATGCAAAATAAAGCATTAGAAAAAGCAGGGCTGCCTTTTACCTACATGGCATTTGAAGTCGATAACTCAACATTTGCTAATGCCATTGCCGGTTTAAAAGCGTTAAAAATGCGTGGTACCGGGGTTTCCATGCCCAATAAACAGCTGGCCTGTGAATATGTTGATGAATTGACGCCTGCCGCCAAACTGGTTGGCGCAATCAACACCATCGTTAATGATGATGGCTACCTGCGTGGCTACAACACCGACGGCACCGGCCATATTCGCGCGATTAAAGAAAGCGGCTTCGATATTAAAGGTAAAACCATGGTACTGTTGGGCGCGGGCGGCGCGTCTACAGCCATTGGCGCTCAGGCAGCCATTGAAGGCATCAAAGAAATTAAGATCTTTAACCGTAAAGATGAGTTCTTTGAAAAGGCGCAGGCATTCGCCAAACGTGTTAATGAAAACACCGACTGCGTTGTCACCGTTATCGACCTTGCCGATCGCCAGGCTTTTGCCGAGGCTCTCGCCAGCGCGGATATTTTGACCAACGGCACGAAAGTCGGCATGAAACCGCTGGATAACGAATCTATTGTGACCGACGTTTCCCTGCTTCGCCCGGAACTGCTGGTGACCGAATGTGTGTATAACCCGCATATGACCAAGTTGTTGCAACAGGCACAACATGCCGGTTGCAAAACGATTGATGGTTACGGCATGTTGTTGTGGCAAGGGGCTGAGCAGTTCAAGCTCTGGACCGGGAAAGATTTCCCGCTGGAGTATGTCAAACAGGTTATGGGTTTTACAGCCTGATGGGCAGTATTTGTGAATAGTTAAAGGGTAATCAATGAAAACCGTAACCGTAAGAAACCTCGTGATTGGCGAGGGTGCGCCGAAGATCATTGTCTCGCTGATGGGTAAAGACATCTCAACGGTAAAAAGCGAAGCACTGGCCTATCGCGAAGCGGATTTCGACATTCTGGAATGGCGTGTTGACCATTTCGCCGATGTCGCTTCCATTGACGCAGTACTGGAAGCCGCACGTGCGATCCGTGATGTGATGGCTGATAAACCGTTGCTGTTCACCTTCCGTAGTGCACAGGAAGGTGGTGAACAGGCACTGTCCGTCGAAAACTATATTGCATTAAATCGTGCAGCAGTGGACAGCGGTCTGGTGGATATGATCGACCTGGAGCTTTTCACCGGTGATGACCTGGTTAAAGCCACCGTCGAGCATGCACACGCGAAAAATGTCTTCGTTATTATGTCGAACCATGATTTTCACAAGACACCTGCAGCCGATGATATTGTCCAGCGACTGCGTAAAATGCAGGAACTTGGTGCAGATATTCCCAAAATCGCGTTGATGCCGCAAAGCAAAACGGATGTGCTGACATTGCTTAGCGCAACGCTGGAGATGCAGGAACGCTACGCCGACCGCCCTATTATTACCATGTCAATGGCGAAAACCGGTGTGATCTCACGACTGTCCGGTGAAGTCTTCGGTTCAGCGGCGACGTTTGGTGCGGTGAAAAAAGCCTCGGCCCCAGGACAAATCTCCGTAACCGATCTACGTACCGTTCTGACAATATTACACCAGGCTTAATAGCCGAATATTTTTAAATTGCAATAAATAACGCCCTGCCCCAGATATTCGTTTTACCACGAATATCTGGCAGACGATTAAATATTTTCAAATAACGCAAAACACTATTATCGAATATAGCGATAGGTATTCGCACGAATATAACCTGGAGTTTATATGAAACTTTCAAGACCAACACGTTTAGATGGTCGGGTACCGGTACTATCTGCAGCTGACGCAATTAATTATATTCCGGATGAAGCCACACTCTGCGTATTAGGCGCTGGCGGTGGGATACTTGAGGCCACAACATTAATTAATGCACTGGCCGAGAAATATAAAAATAGCCAATCCCCGCGTAATTTGTCGCTAATTAGCCCGACTGGACTGGGCGACCGCGCAGACCGGGGGATTAGTCCACTGGCTCAGGAAGGTTTAGTTAAATGGGCGTTGTGCGGCCATTGGGGGCAATCCCCACGTATATCCGACCTCGCGGAACAAAATAAAATTGCAGCCTACAACTATCCGCAAGGCGTATTAACTCAAACCCTGCGTGCCTCTGCGGCCCATCAGCC
Source organism: Citrobacter sp. Igbk 14 (assembly GCF_028069825.1). Taxonomy (NCBI): domain Bacteria; kingdom Pseudomonadati; phylum Pseudomonadota; class Gammaproteobacteria; order Enterobacterales; family Enterobacteriaceae; genus Citrobacter; species Citrobacter sp. Igbk 14. Next base: position 34,132 of record NZ_JANEWM010000010.1, on the reverse strand, counting down.
AGGTATTTTGAGTGATATCGGCATTGGCACGTTTGTCGATCCTCGCCAACAAGGTGGCAAACTCAATGAAGTGACCACCGAAGATCTGATCAAACTGGTAGAAATTGATAACAAAGAGTATCTCTACTACAAAGCCATTGCACCGAATATCGCCTTTATTCGTGCCACCACCTGTGACAGCGAAGGCTACGCCACCTTTGAAGACGAAGTTATGTATCTCGATGCGCTGGTCATCGCGCAGGCCGTGCATAACAACGGCGGCATCGTCATGATGCAGGTACAAAAAATGGTGAAGAAAGCCACACTGCACCCTAAAGCAGTGCGGATCCCTGGCTATCTGGTGGATATCGTCGTTATCGATCCTGAACAGACTCAGCTGTATGGCGGAGCGCCGGTTAACCGCTTTATTTCAGGCGATTTCATCCTTGATGACAGCCTGCAAACTGCCCTGCCGCTTAACCAACGTAAACTGGTAGCAAGACGTGCGCTGTTCGAAATGCGGAAAGGTGCAGTGGGTAACGTTGGCGTAGGAATTGCCGATGGTATTGGTCTCGTCGCGCGTGAAGAAGGCTGTGCCGATGACTTCATACTGACGGTTGAAACCGGGCCAATCGGCGGTATTACCTCGCAGGGCATCGCTTTTGGGGCCAACGTCAATACCCGCGCTATTCTGGATATGACCTCCCAGTTTGACTTCTACCATGGTGGCGGCCTGGATGTGTGCTATTTAAGCTTTGCCGAAGTCGATCAGCACGGCAACGTCGGTGTGCATAAATTTAATGGCAAGATCATGGGCACTGGCGGTTTTATTGATATCAGCGCCACCTCGAAGAAAATTATTTTCTGCGGCACCCTGACTGCCGGCAGTCTGAAAACAGATGTTGCCGACGGCAAATTGAATATCGTGCAGGAAGGTCGGGTGAAGAAATTCGTTAGCGAATTACCTGAAATCACCTTCAGTGGAAAAATTGCCCTCGAACGTGGACTGGATGTGCGTTACATCACCGAGCGCGCCGTATTTACGTTAAAAGAAGACGGTCTCCATTTAGTGGAAATTGCCCCGGGTGTTTCTTTACAAGAAGACATTTTGGACAAAATGGATTTCACTCCCGTTATTTCTCCAGACCTGAAACTGATGGACGAAAGATTATTTATCGATGCCACGATGGGTTTTGTTTTGCCCGACGCTGCCAATTAAAAGGAGTACCCTGATGGACTTTTCATTAACTGAAGAACAAGAGCTGCTGCTTGCCAGCATTCGGGAACTGATCACCAGTAATTTCCCGGAAGAATATTTCCGCACCTGTGATCAAACTTCCACCTACCCTAAAGAATTTATGCGCGCGCTTGCGGATAACGGCATTTCGATGCTGGGCGTGCCGGAAGAGTTCGGTGGCATTCCGGCAGATTACGTCACGCAAATGCTGGCACTGATGGAAGTCTCGAAATGTGGTGCGCCTGCCTTTCTGATCACTAACGGTCAGTGTATCCACAGTATGCGCCGTTTTGGCTCCGCGGAGCAGCTACGTAAAACAGCTGAAAGCACTATGGAGACAGGCGATCCAGCCTATGCGCTGGCGTTAACCGAACCGGGCGCTGGCTCAGATAACAACAGTGCCACCACCAGCTACATCCGCAAAAACGGCAAGGTGTACCTTAACGGGCAAAAAACCTTTATTACCGGTGCCAAAGAGTACCCGTATATGCTGGTCCTGGCTCGCGATCCCGAGCCGAAAGATCCGAAGAAAGCCTTTACCCTGTGGTGGGTGGATTCGAAGAAACCCGGCATCAAAGTTAATCCGCTGCATAAAATCGGCTGGCACATGTTAAGTACCTGCGAAGTCTATCTTGATGACGTTGAAGTTGACGAAAGTGATATGGTCGGCGAAGAAGGTATGGGCTTCCTCAACGTGATGTACAACTTCGAAATGGAGCGATTGATCAACGCAGCACGCAGCACCGGCTTTGCCGAATGCGCTTTCGAGGATGCCGCACGTTACGCCAACCAGCGTATCGCCTTTGGTAAACCGATTGGCCACAACCAGATGATCCAGGAAAAACTGGCGCTGATGGCGGTTAAAATCGAAAACATGCGCAATATGGTATTGAAAGTCGCCTGGCAGGCCGATCAGGAACAATCACTGCGTACCAGTGCGGCGCTGGCAAAACTGTACTGCGCCCGCACAGCGATGGAAGTTATCGACGACGCGATTCAGATAATGGGTGGTCTGGGTTATACCGATGAAGCCCGTGTATCCCGGTTCTGGCGCGATGTGCGCTGCGAACGCATTGGCGGTGGCACCGATGAAATCATGATCTACGTCGCCGGACGTCAGATCCTGAAAGATTATCAAAACAAGTAAGCCGTTCTGTCATCCGGATAGCGGATAAACGCTATCCGGACTTACGCCAGAAAATCAGACTTCCGGCTGCAGGCATTCCTGCTCGGTCAGATTATTTTTAAACTGCTTACGATAATCGCTGGGAGTACAGCCTACGTGTCGCTGAAAGAGTTTGGCAAAGTGATCAACATTTTCATACCCTACCCGCCACGAGATTTCCGCTAACGACGCTTCCGTATTCGTCAGCGAAAATTTTGCTTCCGTCATCCGCCGTTGAATAACATAATTAATCGGCGAAATACGATATTCTTTAGTGAATTCGTGACAGATATAACTCACACTGGCTCGAAATTTTTTAGACAACTGGTCAAGTGTGATTTTTTCGCGAAAGTTGTTATTCAAATACACCAGAACATCTTTAATTAACACGTCTTTTTTAATATACCCCTGCTCCGAACGATAAGCATTTTTAAAGTTTTCGTAATACAAGACGGTTAATGCATAGGCAAAGGCATCATAAGCTGAGGATGACAGATTATTTTTACACTGCGGTATCATAATACTCAGTTCATTAAAAATACTCTTAATAACCTCTTTTCCCTGGCCGACGCTGATGACCGGACACGAATGTAACTGCAACAACTGGTTATCCTGCCAACCATTGAAACGAAAACCGTACAGTGCGCAGGTGTAGGTAGTGGCAGGCGCGCTGCTATCCGAGGCGACGGCATGCAACCTCCCTTGTTCTATCACCACAATATCCCCAGCATGTGCGACGTACAGTGAAGAATCAATGATTAAGCGCGCGACACCTTTTTTGACATAGATTAGCTCTGTCTCATTGTCATGAACATGGTGACCAGACTCCCAGTTAGGATCATCACTGATGACAAATCGCGAAAATCTGGGGGTCTTCCCCTGCTCAAAAAGGGTTTCCATGGCATTATCAAAACATCGTTGATACATGACAGCCTCCACCTTTAGATGGTAAATATGCGGAAAATTAATAGTGTTAAATGATAACGATTAACCACGTTATACAACGATATTCTATCCAAGCGAAACAAAATTATTTGCGTCGTCTGCAAGATGACACTTCTTGCTCAAGAATGCTCTTAGCTTGCGTTATTTACGTTTTATACTAATTGAAAAGAATAAATGTTATTAATTCAACATTAACGATTTACATACCAGAAACAAACGCCGCCAGATATCGATTAAAAATATGATGCATTTCTCAATTACCCTCCCGACTCGGGTTTCCGTGGTGTAATTTTCTGTACACAATATTTACCCCTCGCTTAGAAACTGAGCATTCCCATTGCACATTTTTCTGCAAGATTGTTGGTAATGAAAACAGATTGCCCCGTCGAAAACAGGCCCCGCTCTGCCGCACACTATTTTCAGTCAAATTTTCCCTACTGCCGATAATGACGCGCACCGTCATCATCCGAACGTGACTCACTGGAGATGCCATGAAAATAATAACCTGCTTTAAGTTGGTGCCTGAAGAACAGGACATTGTTGTTACCCCAGAGCGCTCGCTTAACTTTGATCGGGCCGATGCCAAAATCAGTCAATTTGATCTGAATGCGATTGAAGCCGCCACACAACTTACCGCTGAAGGCGATGAGATTGTCGCCTTAACGGTGGGCGGCTCCTTGTTGCAAAATTCTAAAGTACGTAAAGACGTGCTATCCCGCGGTCCGGATAGCCTGTTTATGGTGCAGGATCCACAGCTGGAACATGCGCTGCCGCTCGATACTGCCCAGGCACTGGCTTGTGCGGCTAAAAACATTGAATTCGATCTGATGCTGTTCGGTGAAGGGTCCGGCGATGTCTACGCACAACAGGTCGGTTTACTGGTAGGCGAGCTCCTGCAGCTTCCTGTGATTAACGCGGTAAGCAGGATCCAACGTAATGGCGACCGCATACTGGTTGAGCGCACCCTTGAAGATGAAGTCGAAGTCATTGACCTGCCGCTCCCAGCAGTAATTTGCGTTACCTCAGATATTAATACACCGCGGATTCCGTCAATGAAAGCCATTCTTGGGGCCGGCAAAAAACCCGTCACCCCCTGGCAGGCCAGCGATATTGGCTGGACGCCAACGTCACCACTAGCGGAATTAGTCAGCCTCAGTGTTCCACCGCAGACAGAACGCAAGCACATCATTTTGGAAAATGACTCAGCAGAAGCCATTGCCGAACTGGCCGAACATCTGAAAAAAGCCCTGAACTAAGCCCAACGGAGAACAATCATCATGAGTAAATTAGCCAACGTATGGGTGTTTAGCGATAACGTAGAACGCTATGCGGAATTAATGACCGGCGCCCGCCAGTGGGGCGAGCAGGTACACCTTATTGTGCAGGGTAACGAACAGGCCGATCAGGTTAAAGCGCTGGGTGCCGATGACATCATCGTGCTCGAACACGCTTGTGGGCTGCAACGTGTTGAAAACTACGCCGAGACTGTCTCAGCCTTACTGCAAACACACACCGGTCTATTGCTGATGCCTGCGTCTAAACGCGCAAAATCACTGGGTGCGCGGTTGAGCATTCAACTCAATGCGGCGATGGTAAACGACGCCACATCGGTCACTCTCGATGCAGGTACGCTGTTTGCAGAACACCGTATGTATGGCGGTCTGGCCTTCGGTAAAGAAAAACTGAATAGCGCGCTGGCCATTATCACACTTGCCCCAGGCATGTTTGAACCAGTAGAAGCCAATCCTGCACACACATGCCCTGTCGTCTCAGCACCTTATATCACGCCACTTCATGAGATTGTTTGCCAGGAACGTCGAGCCAAATCCCTCAGCAGCGTGGATCTCAGCAAAGCCAAACGCGTGGTTGGCGTCGGCCGTGGCCTGGTGGCCGAGAGCGATCTGCAGATGGTACGCAATCTTGCCGCCGTTCTGGGTGCCGAAGTGGGTTGTTCACGCCCTATTGCCGAAGGTGAAAACTGGATGGAGCGCGAGCGCTATATTGGCGTTTCCGGCGTGCTGTTGAAATCAGATTTGTACCTGACACTGGGCATCTCAGGGCAAATTCAACATATGGTCGGCGGGAACGGCGCGAAGATCATAGTCGCCATCAATAAAGATAAAAAAGCCCCGATCTTCAACTACGCCGATTACGGTCTGGTTGGTGACATTTACAAAGTCGTCCCGGCCCTTATCGAACAGCTCAGTCGCTAACTGCCACATTTAACGCACATATCCCGCTGCATTCGCGGCGGGAAAGGAGCAAAGAACATGTCAGATGAAAAATTTGATGCCATTGTGGTCGGTGCTGGCGTGGCGGGTGCGGTAGCGGGTTACGTGATGGCCCAGGCCGGGCTGGACGTGCTGGTTATTGAGCGCGGAAACAGTGCTGGCAGCAAAAATATGACCGGAGGACGGCTCTACACACATAGCCTTGAGCATATTATGCCCGGCTTCGCAGAGGAAGCCCCTGTCGAACGGAAAGTGACTCGCGAAAAAATCTCTTTCCTTACCGAAGAAAGTGCTGTCACCCTTGATTTCCATCGTGAAAAAGACAACAGCCCAGCGCAGGACTCCTATACCGTATTGCGCAACAGACTCGATCCCTGGTTGATGGAAAAAGCCGAACAGGCCGGGGCTCAGTTTATTCCAGGCGTTCGCGTCGATTCCCTGATCCGAGAAGGTAATAAAGTCACTGGTGTGCAGGCGGGTGACGATATCCTGGAAGCCAATATCGTTATCCTTGCTGATGGCGTCAATTCTATGCTGGGCCGTTCACTGGGAATGGTACCGACCTCTTCGGCGCATCATTATGCCGTTGGCGTAAAAGAACTGATCGGCCTGCCACCAGCAGTCATTGCAGATCGTTTTAATCTATCAGGAAATGAAGGGGCCGCCTGGTTGTTTGCCGGTTCGCCATCTAATGGACTGATGGGCGGAGGTTTCCTGTACACCAACAAAGACTCCATCTCTCTAGGGCTGGTATGTGGTCTGGGCGATATCGAGCATGCGACAAAAAGCATTCCGCAAATGCTGGAAGATTTTAAACAACACCCAACTATTCGCCCACTGATCGCCGGCGGTGAGCTGCTGGAGTATTCCGCGCACATGGTTCCGGAAGGTGGCCTGGCGATGGTACCGAAGCTGGTTGATGACGGGGTGATGATCGTCGGCGACGCCGCCGGTTTTTGTCTGAACCTGGGCTACACCGTGCGTGGCATGGATTTGGCGATCGCTTCTGCAGAGGCTGCGGCCAAAACCGCCATTGCCGCGAAAGAACGTCAGGATTTCTCCGCCAGCAGCCTGATGGACTACAAACGCGCCCTTGAACAGGGTTGTGTAATACGTGATTTACAACATTTCCGTAAGATCCCCGCGCTAATGGAAAACCCCCGTTTGTTTACCCAATACCCGCGCATGGTGGCCGATATCATGAGCGATATGTTCACCGTTGATGGCAGCCCGAACCAGCCAATTCGCAAGACTATTTTGTCCCACGCGAAGCAGATTGGGCTGATGAACCTACTGAAAGACGGCATCAAGGGAGCAACCGCGCTATGAGTCAGGACAACACCGTAAATGTTGACGTCAAACTGGGCGTTAACAAATTCAATGTCGATGAGGGGCATCCGCACATCATCCTTGCCGAACATCCTGACATGAAAGAATTTCGCAAGCTGCTGAAAGCCTGTCCTGCTGGACTTTATAAGCAGGACGAAAGTGGAAATATTCATTTTGATTCCGCCGGCTGCCTGGAATGTGGTACCTGCCGGGTTCTGTGCGGTTCCACTATCCTCGAACAATGGGAATACCCGGTTGGGACATTTGGTGTGGATTTCCGTTACGGCTAACACGTATCGCCTGTTGTACGCCGGGTACAGCACGTCTGTTATCCGGCAGGACGTGTACCGAAATTATCCAGGAAATAACTCATGAGTGTCACATTAACGTTTAATGCCGAACGTCGGGAAGCTTATCGACAACAAGGATTTTGGGGGGATGCATCGCTGGGTGATTACTGGAGCCAAACCGCCCAGGCGATGCCGGATAAAATCGCGGTGGTCGATAACCACGGCGATTCATACACCTACGCCGCGCTCGACAGTGCAGCCAGCCGTCTGGCGACCTGGTTGTTAGCCTGCGGAATCCAGCCTGGTGACCGCATCGCCTTTCAATTGCCCGGCTGGTGTGAATTCACCCTTATCTATCTGGCCTGTCTGAAAACCGGGGCGGTTTCCGTACCACTACTTCCTGCCTGGCGCGAAGCCGAACTGGTATGGGTACTGAACAAATGCAAGGCAAAGATTTTTTTCGCTCCTACGCTGTTTAAACAAACCCGGCCGGTGGATCTGATCCTGCCCTTGCAAAACCAGTTGCCGCATCTGCAACAGATTGTTGCCGTCGATAAGCTGGCACCCGCGACAGACTCACAGGCACTCAGCCAGCTTCTGTTATCGCCACCATTAACCCAGCCAATTAGTGTGCATGCCGATGAACTGGCTGCGGTGCTGTTTACTTCCGGAACAGAGGGTATGCCCAAAGGGGTAATGCTGACCCACAATAACATCCTGGCCAGTGAACGCGCCTATTGTGCCCGTCTTAATCTCACCTGGCTGGATGTATTTTTAATGCCTGCGCCACTCGGCCATGCTACCGGTTTTTTACATGGCGTGACCGCGCCGTTTTTAATTGGCGCACGCAGCGTACTGCTGGATATTTTTACTCCCACTGCCTGCCTCGAATTGCTCGAACAACAGCGCTGTACCTGCGTACTCGGCGCTACACCGTTCGTCTATGACATGCTGTGTAGTGTGGAAAAACATCCCTACGATCTCTCGTCGTTACGCTTTTTCTTATGCGGCGGCACCACTATTCCGAAAAAAATAGCCCGCGATTGTCAGCAGCTCGGCATTAAACTGTTAAGCGTCTATGGCTCAACAGAAAGCTCGCCGCACGCGGTGGTCAATCTGGATGATTCACTTTCCCGCATGATGAACACCGACGGATATGCCGCTGCCGGCGTGGAAATTAAAGTCGTCGATGAGGCACGTAACACGTTGCCTGCGGGTATGGAAGGAGAAGAGGCATCCCGCGGACCCAATGTCTTTATGGGTTACCTTGATGAACCTGAACTGACCGCCCGAGCATTGGATAATGACGGCTGGTATTACAGCGGCGATTTGTGCCGAATGGACGATGCCGGATACATCAAAATCACCGGGCGTAAGAAAGATATTATTGTGCGCGGTGGAGAAAATATCAGTAGCCGCGAGGTCGAGGATATTCTGTTGCAGCATCCGCGTATCCATGATGCCTGCGTTGTGGCAATGCCTGACGATCGTTTAGGCGAAAGATCGTGTGCGTATGTGGTGCTAAAACCTCCGCACCATTCGCTGTCGCTGGAATCTGTCGTGGCCTTTTTTAGCCGTAAACGGGTAGCAAAATACAAGTACCCGGAGCACATCGTGGTTGTCGAGAAGTTACCGCGCACGGCGTCTGGCAAGATCCAAAAATTTCAGCTACGTCAGGATATTATTCAGCGTTTGAGCGTGGAGAGTATTACCGGATAAAGCGCCGGATGGCAATGCTAACGCATCTTATCCGGCCTACGTTGAATAGGCCGGATAAGGCATGATATTACTTGTTCAGTTCAGCCAGACTCAGCCAGGTTTGTACTACGGTGTCCGGGTTCAGCGACAGGCTGTCGATCCCCTCTTCCATCAGCCAAGCCGCGAAGTCTTCGTGGTCAGATGGGCCCTGACCACAAATACCAACGTATTTGCCCTGTTTCTTAGCAGCACGAATCGCCATCGACAACAGTGCTTTCACCGCATCGTTACGCTCATCAAACAGCTCAGAAACCACGCCAGAGTCACGGTCCAGACCCAGCGCCAGCTGTGTCATGTCGTTAGACCCGATAGAGAAGCCGTCGAAGTATTCGAGGAACTGTTCAGCCAGCAAGGCGTTGGATGGGATCTCACACATCATGATGATCTTCAGTCCATTCTCGCCGCGCTTCAGCCCCTGACGTGCCAGCTCTTCCACGACCGCCTTCGCCTGAGCAACGGTACGAACAAACGGTACCATTACTTCCACGTTAGTCAACCCCATGTCGTTACGGACACGTTTTACGGCATCACATTCCAGCGCAAAACAGTCACGGAAGCTATCCGCAACATAACGACCGGCGCCACGGAAGCCCAACATCGGGTTCTCTTCATGCGGTTCATAACGCTCACCGCCGACCAGGTTGGCATATTCGTTGGATTTAAAGTCCGACATGCGCACGATGACGCGTTTCGGATAAAACGCCGCGCCCAGCGTCGCGATCCCTTCAGTCAGGCGACCCACGTAGAACTCACGTGGTGAATCAAACCCTTTCATCATCGCGCGGATTTCGTTTTGCAGTTCCGGCGTTTGATCATCGAATTCCAGCAGTGCACGTGGGTGCACGCCAATCATACGGTTGATAATAAATTCGAGACGCGCCAGGCCGACACCTTCGTTTGGCAGACAAGCGAAGTCAAAAGCACGGTCCGGGTTACCGACGTTCATCATCACTTTCAACGGCAGATCCGGCATGGTTTCCACGCTGGAACTCTTCACGCTGAAGTCCAGCATGTCGGCATACACATAGCCGGTGTCGCCTTCCGCACAGGAGACAGTGACTTTCTCGCCGTCTTTCATGCGTTCGGTCGCATCGCCACAGCCAACAACCGCCGGAATGCCCAGTTCACGGGCAATAATCGCCGCGTGACAGGTACGACCGCCGCGGTTGGTGACGATCGCCGCCGCTTTTTTCATGATCGGTTCCCAGTCCGGGTCGGTCATGTCGGTAACCAGCACATCGCCGGGCTCAATGCGGTTCATTTCGCTGATGTCATGAATGACTTTTACCGGACCAGCACCGATGCGGTGACCGATGGCGCGACCTTCAGCAATAATTTTACCCTGCGCATGCAGCGTATAACGTTCCATCACCTGGCCACGAGAACGCACGGTTTCCGGGCGAGCCTGTACAATGAACAGCTTACCGGTATGACCGTCTTTAGCCCATTCGATGTCCATCGGACGACCGTAGTGCTTCTCGATTTGCACCGCCTGCTTCGCCAGTTCCTGCACTTCCTCGTTGGTCAGTGAGAAAATATCGCGTTGCACCTGCGGAACGTCTTCAATGGTAACCTGCTTGCCATGCTCCTGAGTCGGCGCATAAATCATGCGGATTTTCTTAGAGCCCATAGTACGACGCACGATGGACGGACGGTTGGCCGCCAGGGTCGGTTTGTGCACGTAGAATTCATCCGGGTTCACAGCACCCTGCACCACCATTTCACCCAGTCCCCACGCGGAGGTGATAAACACCACCTGATCGAAGCCGGATTCGGTATCAATGGAGAACATGACGCCGGAAGACGCCAGGTCAGAACGCACCATACGCTGAACGCCCGCAGACAGCGCTACGCCGCGGTGATCATAGCCCTGATGAACACGATAGGAGATTGCGCGGTCGTTAAACAGCGAGGCAAACACGTGTTTGACAGCGACCAGTACCGCATCAAACCCCTGGACGTTAAGGAACGTTTCCTGCTGGCCCGCAAATGACGCATCTGGCATATCTTCTGCGGTAGCGGAGGAACGCACGGCAAAAGAAGCATTGGCATCGTCCGCTGACAGCTGCGCGTAGGCATTGCGGACGGCATTTTCCAGTTCAGGCTGGAAAGGAGTGTCGATAATCCACTGGCGGATCTGTGCACCCGCTTTTGCAAGCTCGGTAACATCGTCGATATCCGTTTTATCCAGCAGCTCATAAATGCGCTGGTTTACGCCGCTTTGGTCCAGAAACTGGTTAAACGCATCGGCGGTCGTTGCAAAACCATTCGGTACGGAAACGCCCATACCTGAAAGGTTAGTAATCATTTCACCCAGGGAGGCATTTTTGCCCCCAACTCTGTCTACATCATTCATGCCGAGTTGGTTATACCAAAGCACCAGCGGTGACGAGCCATTGTTGGACATCGAACAATCCTTATATATGAACGAGGTTAGGAAACTCAATTTTGCGTAATTATCTTGGCATATTTACCTCAGCGAAAAAAACGGTGAATCGTTCAAGCAACTTTATTTTTTATTTTTTCAGATTCTTTCCGCATTTGCGCAAACCCGCGAACGGCACGGGATCACCACAAAATCAGTCGGTATAAACATTTGTTCCGAAAAATGAAATGTACTTTTCATTAAATATAAAAATAGCGTTTCATTTTATAAAATAGATACAGCAATATTCGCTTCTGACGAATTTTAATTTATGCTTTCAGAGAATTATGTCTGCCCCCAGGATGAGCAAAATGGATAATGCTGTTGATCGTCATGTATTTTATATTTCTGATGGCACCGCCATCACCGCAGAGGTATTGGGTCATGCGGTAATGTCGCAATTTCCGGTCACGATCAGCAGCATTACGCTGCCGTTTGTTGAAAATGAGAGTCGTGCTCGTGCGGTTAAAGACCAGATTGACGCCATTTATCAACAAACAGGTGTGCGTCCGCTGGTATTCTACTCCATCGTGTTGCCGGAAATTCGCTCGATCATTTTACAAAGTGAGGGTTTTTGCCAGGACATCGTCCAGGCACTGGTCGCCCCGCTGCAGCACGAGATGAAACTCGACCCCACACCGATAGCGCATCGCACGCACGGCCTGAATCCTGGCAACCTCAACAAGTATGATGCGCGTATTGCCGCCATTGATTATACCCTCGCGCACGACGACGGTATCTCGTTGCGCAACCTTGATCAGGCACAGGTGATCCTGCTTGGCGTTTCCCGCTGCGGAAAAACGCCTACCAGCTTATACCTGGCAATGCAGTTTGGTATCCGGGCCGCTAACTACCCCTTTATTGCCGATGATATGGATAATCTGGTACTGCCCGCCTCTCTGAAGCCGTTACAACACAAACTGTTTGGTCTGACGATTGACCCTGAACGCCTGACGGCCATCCGCGAAGAACGCCGTGAAAACAGCCGCTACGCCTCGCTGCGCCAGTGCCGAATGGAAGTTGCTGAAGTAGAGGCGCTGTACCGGAAAAATCAAATTCCGTGGTTGAACAGTACCAATTATTCAGTAGAAGAGATTGCCACCAAGATCCTCGACATCATGGGGCTGAATCGCCGCATGTACTAGAATGCTAGTGCATTGGTTCGATTTTTTGTTATTATGCTCGCCACCAGGCAGGATGAGTGTGATATTGTGATGTACATCACTTCCCGGTAGTCCTGCCGTTGAAGCAACAAATTTCTGAGATAAGTAATGAACAGAACCGATGAACTCCGTACTGCGCGTATTGACAACCTGGTCACTCCAGCAGAGCTTGCGCAACGGCATCCTGTTTCGTCCTCCGTCGCCCGCCATGTTACGGATTCCCGACGCCGGATAGAAAAAATTTTGAATGGTGAAGACCCTCGCTTGCTGGTCATCGTTGGCCCTTGCTCGATTCACGATCTCGATGCCGCCATGGAATACGCCACGCGTTTGCAGGCACTGCGTACTAAACACCAGGCGCGTCTGGAAATCGTGATGCGTACCTATTTTGAAAAACCGCGTACCGTCGTGGGCTGGAAAGGCCTCATTTCCGACCCGGATTTGAATGGCAGCTATCGCGTAAATCATGGTATTGAGCTGGCACGCAAACTGCTGTTACAGGTCAACGAACTGGGTGTCCCGACAGCCACTGAATTCCTCGATATGGTGACAGGTCAGTTTATTGCCGATCTGATCAGTTGGGGCGCAATTGGTGCACGCACCACAGAGAGCCAAATTCACCGTGAAATGGCTTCCGCGCTCTCCTGTCCCGTCGGGTTCAAAAACGGCACAGATGGCAATACACGTATCGCCGTCGATGCTATTCGCGCGTCACGCGCCAGCCACATGTTCCTCTCTCCGGATAAAACCGGGCAGATGACTATCTATCAGACCAGCGGCAACCCCTACGGTCATATCATCATGCGCGGTGGTAAAAAGCCGAACTACTCTGCCGAAGATATTGCCGCTGCCTGCGATACGCTGCATGAATTCTCTCTGCCGGAGCATCTGGTGGTGGATTTCAGCCATGGCAATTGCCAGAAGCAGCATCGCCGTCAGTTAGAAGTGTGCGATGACGTCTGTCAGCAGATTCGCAATGGTTCGACGGCAATAGCCGGGATCATGGCGGAAAGTTTCTTACGCGAAGGTACGCAAAAAATCGTCAGCGGCCAGCCACTGGTTTATGGTCAGTCAATCACCGATCCCTGCCTGAACTGGGAAGATACGGAACTGCTGGTCGAAAAACTCGCCGCGGCGGTAGACAGTCGATTCTAAAATCATGCCGGGTGGCGGTTTCGCCTGACCCGACCTACGGTTCGTGCCCCTCCAGGCCCGGTCAGCGTAATGCTACCGGGCTTTTTTAATGCAGCACAATCACGCAAATTTTATCCCGTCACAATTATTTCACAAAAAGGCTTGATGCAAATTCTCAGTTTATTGATAATGATTATCATTGTTACATTGATTGTCATTTTTAAACACTATGTCACGTATGGATAACACTACAGCAACGCCTGCAAAAGAAAAAACACCGCCTTCTGTCACGCCTGACGAACGTCGGATTGACAGTAAAAGCCTGCTGGGAAATGAAGGACGAGTGATCATAGAACATGATGGTCAGCACTACCTGCTGCGCCAGACACATGCCGGTAAACTCATTCTGACTAAATAAATACCTATTACGCCAGCCACCCAGGTGATACCCAGGCAGCCAGCGCTTTCGATTTTCTAATGGAGAGTTGCTATGCCACACCTGCACACAACATCGCTGCGCCCATCGCTTTTGGCGCTGGCGATCGTAAGTCACCTTCCCGTCGCCGCCTATGCGGCGGCTGAAGATATGACTGTCACCGCCACCGGCAATGCCCGCAGCGCCTTTGAAGCGCCAATGATGGTCAGCGTGATTGATGCAACCGCGCCGGAAAACCAGACTGCCAGTTCAGCGGCAGATCTGTTACGTAAAGTGCCTGGACTTACCCTTGATGGTACGGGACGAACCAACGGTCAGGACGTCAATCTGCGCGGCTATGACCGCCGCGGAGTGCTGGTGCTGGTAGACGGCGTACGTCAGGGAACCGACACCGGACACCTGAACAGTACATTTCTGGATCCGGCGCTCATTAAACGTATCGAAGTGGTACGAGGCCCTTCGGCTCTGCTGTATGGCAGCGGTGCGCTCGGCGGGGTAATCGCCTATGACACAGCGGACGCTAAAGACTTACTTGAAGCGGGTAAAAACAGCGGTTACCGCGTGTTCGGTACTGCTGCCTCGGGCGATCATAGCCTCGGCATGGGGGCCAGCGCGTTTGGTCGAACCGACACGCTGGACGGTCTGCTCGCCTGGTCAACTCGCGATCGCGGTGACTTACGCCAGAGCGACGGTACCACCGCGCCGAACGATGAAGCAATAAACAATATGCTGGCAAAAGGTAGCTGGAAAATTGACAGCGCCCAGACTCTGGCAGGCTCGCTACGTTATTACAACAATGATGCACGTGAGCCCAAAAATCCGCAAACCAGCGCAGCAGATACCAGTAACAACCCGATGACCGATCGCTCAACGATCCAGCGTGACGCGCAGTTGATCTACACACTCGCCCCCGCGGACAATGACTGGCTGAACGCTGATGCTCGTGTTTACTGGTCCGAGGCTCGCATTAATGCCCAGAATCCGGATGCGACTAATGAGTTTCGCAAACAAACGACCAAAGGCGGAAAAATTGATAACCGCAGCCGGTTGTTTACCGACTCTTTTGCTTCTCACCTGTTAACTTACGGGGGGGAGTACTATCGCCAGGAACAACGCCCCGGCGGTGCGACGACCGGTTTCCCTGAGGCAAAAATTGATTTCAGCTCCGGCTGGCTACAGGATGAAATCACCCTACGAGATCTGCCCGTAACATTGCTGGGTGGTACACGCTATGACTCATATCGCGGTAGCAGCGATGGTTACGCGGATGTCGATGCCGACAAATGGTCGTCCCGCGCAGGAATGACCGTCACGCCGGCCGACTGGCTGATGCTGTTCGGGTCCTGGGCTCAGGCTTTCCGCGCGCCGACAATGGGCGAGATGTACAACGATGCAAAACACTTCTCCATCGGCCGTTTTTACACCAACTATTGGGTACCCAACCCTAATCTGCGTCCGGAAACCAACGAAACGCAGGAGTATGGCTTCGGTTTGCGCTTTGACGATTTGCTGATGGCAAGCGATGCGCTCGAATTTAAAGCCAGCTATTTCGATACCAAAGCGAAAGATTACATCTCCACCAGCGTCAATTTTGCTGCCGCGACGACCATGTCCTATAACGTACCCAATGCCAAAATCTGGGGCTGGGACGTGATGGCGAAGTACTCCGCCGATCTGTTCAGTTTAGACATGGCCTACAACCGTACACGAGGCAAAGATACCGACACCGGTGAATACATTTCCAGCATTAACCCGGATACCGTCACCAGCAAACTGAACATACCCGTAGCACACAGCGGTTTCTCAGTCGGCTGGATAGGTACGTTTGCGGACCGCTCAACCCATATCAGCAGCAGCTACACCAAACAGCCCGGCTATGCAGTAAACGACTTTTACGTGAGCTATCAGGGTCAACAGGCGCTGAAAGGTATGACCACCACGCTGGTACTGGGTAACGCTTTTGACAAAGAGTACTGGTCTCCGCAAGGCATTCCGCAAGATGGCCGTAACGGCAAAATTTTCGTGAGTTATCAGTGGTAATCACCCTGCCCCGACGAGCCGGGGCAGCAATCTGGAAGGAAGAGGCAATGAATCACTACACACGCTGGCTGGAACTGAAAAAAGAACATACTGGAAAATATGCCCGTGACATCGCAGGGTTGATGAACATTAGCGAAGCTGAACTGACCTTCGCACGCGTCGGTCATGACGCGTGGCGTTTACGCGGCGAAGTGCGCGAGATCCTGGGCGCTCTGGAAGCCGTAGGCGAAACAAAATGCATTTGCCGTAATGAATATGCGGTGCATGAACAAACAGGCGCCTTTACCAACCAACACCTTAACGGTCATGCCGGGCTGGTACTGAACCCACACGCCCTCGATTTACGTCTGTTCCTGAACCAGTGGGCCAGCGCCTTCCATATCAGCGAAACCACCGCCCGTGGCGAACGTCAAAGTATCCAATTTTTCGACCATCAGGGTGATGCGCTGCTGAAGGTTTATGTCACGGAGAATACCGATATTACCGCATGGGGTTCGCTGCTGACCCGTTTCATCTTTGCAGAAAACCCGCCGCTGACGCTGCAAACTGTCGAACCCGTCGTTCCCGCCGTTAACGTAGACGCTGCGACAGTGGACAAAGAGTGGCGCGCCATGACCGATGTTCATCAGTTCTTCGGCCTACTGAAGCGCCATAATCTGACCCGCCAACATGCATTTAATCTGGTAGGTGACGACCTGGCCTGTAAAGTCAGTAATGGCGCGTTGGCACAGTTACTCGAAACCACACAACAAGATGGCAACGAAATCATGGTATTTGTGGGTAATCGCGGCTGCGTGCAGATCTTTACCGGCGTGGTAGAAAAACTGGTGCCGATGAAAGGCTGGCTAAATATTTTCAACCCGAGCTTTACCCTGCATCTGCTGGAAGAGCGCGTAGCCGAAACGTGGGTAACACGTAAACCGACCGCCGATGGTCACGTGACCAGCCTGGAGTTGTTTGCCTCAGATGGCACGCAAATCGCCCAGCTTTATGGACAGCGTACGGAAGGTGAACCGGAGCAGGCACAATGGCGAGCGCAGATCGATGCCTTAACGCCAAAAGGACTGGCCGCATGAAAAAACTGCTGGTCCTGATTGCGTTGCTCCCCGTCACGGCGCTGGCAGCTCCTGAGGAAAGGGTTGTGGCGCTCGGTGGCGACGTCACCGAAATTGTGTATGCGCTGGATGCGCAATCATCCCTTGTGGCACGTGACAGCACCAGCCAGTGGCCTGAAGCGGCAAACACGCTACCGGATGTTGGTTATTTACGCCAACTCAACGCCGAAGGGATCCTGGCTACCCGCCCAACGCTGGTGCTAGCAAGCGCACAAGCGCAGCCTTCTCTGGCGCTAAAACAGCTTGAGCAGAGCAACGTCAGGGTTGTCACGATCCCGGCGAGTAACGATCTTAACGTGATTGATGAAAAAATTCGCGTCATCGCCAAAGCCACCCATCGGGAGACTGACGGTGAAACGCTGCGCACCCGCTTACGTCAGGAAATGACGGCATTGCCGTCATCTGAACTTAACAAACGCGTGCTGTTTATTCTCAATCATGGCGGGATGACCGCGATGGCGGCGGGCCAGCATACCGGAGCCGATGCCGCTATTCGCGCGGCCGGCTTACGTAACGCAATGCAGGGTTTTAGCCGTTACCAGCCGTTATCACAAGAAGGCGTAATAGCCAGCCAGCCCGACCTGGTGGTGATCTCACGGGATGGTATTCAGGCCGTTGGTGGTGAAGCTAACCTGTGGGCACTGCCTGGACTTGCGCAAACGCCTGCCGGGCGCAATAAGCAGGTACTGCAGATTGATGATATGGCATTACTGGGCTTTAGCGTTCGCACGCCACAGGCCATTTTGCAGCTACGCGCCAAAGCGGAGCAATTGCCCTGATGACCCGACGGATCACCTGCTCGTTATGGACGCTGGCCTTTATGCTGGGTGTCATGACGATACTGGCGACCGGTTTTGGCGCGTTGCGCCTGCCGGTAAGCCTGCTCTGGCAGGACGGAGATGACGCATTGCGTCAAATCTGGCTCACCATTCGGCTACCGCGCGTTCTGCTGGCGCTGGTGATTGGCGGCTCGCTGGCACTGGCAGGTTGCGTCATGCAGGGATTGTTTCGCAACCCGCTTGCCGACCCAGGGCTACTGGGCATTAGCAGCGGTGCGGCCTGCGCCGTCGCCCTGTGGGTGGTGTTGCCGGTCTCATTACCTGCGTTACTCATGTTGTATGCGCCAATGATGGCGGCATTTCTCGGTGCACTGGCTGCCACCGTGGTGATTTTTATCCTCAGCCAACAGCGCGACGGTTCGCTATCGCGTCTGTTATTGGTCGGAATTGCCATCAACGCGCTCTGCGGGGCAGCGGTTGGCGTGCTGTCGTGGATCAGCAATGATGCGCAGCTGCGCCAGCTATCACTTTGGGGAATGGGCAGCTTGGGTTCTGCGCAGTGGTCAACACTACTGGCCGTCACCTCGCTAATGCTCCCAACAGTACTGGTTATCTGGCGCCTGGCTGCGGCACTGAACCTGTTACAACTGGGTGAGGAGGAGGCGCATTATCTCGGCGTTGATGTCCGGACGATCCAGCGTATTTTGTTGTTGTGCAGCGCATTACTCGTGGCCGCTGCTGTAGCGGTCAGCGGAGTCATTGGGTTCATCGGTTTGGTTGTTCCGCATTTAATGCGTATGTGGCTCGGATCAGACCATCGGGCCGTGATCCCCGGTTCTGTTCTGGCTGGCGCATTTTTACTACTGATTGCCGATACTCTCGCCCGCACCGCCGTTGCGCCTGCGGAAATGCCCGTTGGTCTGCTGACCAGTATTCTCGGTGCGCCATGGTTTTTATGGCTTATTTTTCGTCAGCGAGGAGCGCATGGCTGAACATTTTATTGCCGAAGGACTTCACTATCGCCTTGCTGACCGCTCAGTAATTGACGACGTATCACTCAAACTCGCTAAAGGCGAACTGGTCGCCTTAATCGGGCCGAATGGTGCGGGAAAATCCACCCTGCTACGTCTGTTGACCGGCTTTCTTAAACCGACTGCCGGGCACTGTTTGTTAGATGGCAAATCACTGGCTGACTGGAGTACACAGTCGCTGTCGCGCCATCGCGCGGTTATGCGTCAGCAAACGCAGGTAGGTTTTGACTGGCAGACAGAAGCCGTCATCGCGATGGGCCGCACACCCTGGACCCAACAGCAGGAACCCCGACTTATCGCTCAGGTAATGGAAATGACCGGATGCACACCGTTGGCGGGCCGGCAATACGCCGCGCTTTCCGGTGGCGAACAACAACGCGTTCAGCTAGCCCGTGCGCTGGCACAACTTTGGTGCAACGGCGCGCCTCACGGCTGGTTATTCCTTGATGAACCCACCTCTGCGCTGGATCTTTACCACCAGCAGCACCTGTTACGCTTGCTGAAGACGCTAACCGCTTCGGGAGAGCTGCATGTGTGCATTGTGCTTCACGATCTCAATCTGGCAGCACTGTGGGCTGACCGGATCATACTGCTCCATCAAGGAAGCATTGTGTCTCAAGGGAGACCCGACGCCGTGTTACAGGCTGATGATCTGATGCACTGGTATGGTGCTCAGGTTCACGTTGGCCAACACCCGGCCAACGCATCCCCACAAGTTTTTCTCGCACCTTAGCTGGAACAACTTACCTCCAGCCGTTTACCCCAGTCAGGTGGACGGCTGATATAATCATCATCCCGATCGATAAACGGCGTACGTAACGCAGCGTGTAACCGATGTAGTTCGGTATAATCACCCTGCTCTGCCTGGCTTATTGCCCGCTGAGCCAGCCAGTTACGTAGCACCATAGCCGGATTCGCCGTCTTCATCTGCGCTTGTCTGACAACATCAGCTACATTGTCTTGTTGCAGGCGCGTGCGGTAACGTGTGAACCAGTCGTCGAATGCCGCACGGTCAATAAACTCATCGCGCAGTGGGGACAAGGCACTGTGTTGTTCCGTTTGGCTGAGCATGCGGAACGTTCGCGTGTAGTCGCTACCTTCCCGCGCCATCAGGCTAAACAGTTCGCTAAGGATTTCGTTATCGTTTTTCTGCTCGCTAAAGAAACCCAGTTTTTGCCGCATGCGTTGCCCATAGCGGGTGAGCAAGGCCAGTTGATAACCGTCCAGCGCATCATTGAGCACATCAACCGGGATGAATGGCGACAGCGTCTGCGCCAGACGTTGTAGGTTCCACAACGCCGCAGCAGGCTGATTATCAAAACTATAGCGCCCCTGATGATCGGAGTGGTTGCAGATAAAATCTGGCACGTAATCATCAAGGAAACCGAAGGGACCATAATCCATCGTCAGGCCAAGAATCGACATGTTGTCCGTGTTCATCACCCCATGCGCAAAGCCTACGGCTTGCCAGTCGGCCATTAACACCGCGGTGCGCGTAACAACATCCGTAAACCACAACTGATACTTATCCGCCTCTTCCTGCCATTGTGGCCAGTAATGA
The DNA here is from genome assembly GCF_028069825.1 of Citrobacter sp. Igbk 14. NCBI lineage: Bacteria > Pseudomonadati > Pseudomonadota > Gammaproteobacteria > Enterobacterales > Enterobacteriaceae > Citrobacter > Citrobacter sp. Igbk 14. The sequence goes on along the minus strand of NZ_JANEWM010000010.1, from coordinate 13,514 downwards.
CGGATCGCAAAGTCAGCAAGCTGGCGTACTTTTTCCGGTTCACGACGATAATAAAAGTGCTCAAAATGACCGAAACGCATATGGCTTTGTGCCACGCGAATAAGCATCGCGCCTGCTTCAGTGGTCTCTCGCTGCACCGGAGTCTCGCTGGTGACAATCGACAAGGCCCGGGTTGTGGGTATCCCCAAATAATGCATGGCTTCACTGGCCAGGCTCTCTCTAATCGTCGAGCGCAGCACGGCGCGCCCATCCCCCATGCGGGAATAAGGCGTTAATCCAGCGCCTTTCAGATGCCAGTCAAGGGTTGTGCCATCTGCAAGCAATTGCTCACCCAGCAGAATCCCTCGTCCATCGCCGAGTTGCCCGGCCCAGACACCGAACTGATGCCCGCTGTAGACTTGTGCCAATGGCGACATCCCAGGTAGTAGCGATTCGCCCCCCCATACACCTGCCCCACCAGAAACATCAAACAACGCATCTGGAATACCCAATTGCGCAGCCAGAGCATCGTTATGCCAGATGATGTGCGCGTTTTTCAGGGGGGTGGGCGAAAGAGCGGTATAGGTTGCTGGTAATTCATCACGCCAGCGAGTAGTAAAAGACAGGGTCATAGGGCCTCCTGTCTCTAGTGTAGACTGTTAATAGCCTGTTAAACACCAGCAAATAAAAGGGTTATCATTTTACCAGTGAAATGATCTTTGTAGGTGATACCGCCGGCCACAGTCCTCCTTGCATAGCGCTGAATCCCAAAGGCAATACCCGCGCCAGCATCTCCTGTGTATCAATACCGCTAATGATGATTGATTCACAACTGGGGGATAATTGTGCCAGAATAGCCCGCATAAACGGCTCAAACGAAATATGTGTAATCCTTTGTTGAACAAAGTTTTTATCCAGCACGACACGTTTGAACAGACCATCAAAAATTGCCCGCGTGGATATGCCCCCGGCACCGTAGTTTGTCAGTATTAATGGGAACCGCGCAGCCAGAGCCGCCAGTGTGGGATTTTCTTTGCCACTGTTTAACTCCGGATAACTTTCATTAATCGTCAGTTCAATAAATGAAAATCGTTCAACACGTGAAGCATATTCTGCGTCTGATAATAAAGTATTAGCAACCGCTGGCGTTAAATTAATCCAGGCCGGAATTTTGCGTTGAATAAAAAAGTGTTGGCACGTTTCGATTAATTCCAGCTTCTCGGCAAATAAACGACATTGCTCGTCGTCTGACATCCGGGGCATAACCAGCTCTGTTGGCATGCGTACGTTGCCATCCGGGCTGACAAAGTTTGTAACAATATCGACGAACTCAAGGTCACCTTTTTCACTTCGTGCAGGAAGAAAAGAGAACTCTGAATGATAAAGATAATCCAGTGAAACAATCATTGTGCCAGCCCCTCTGCATGGGTGTAATCCGGCATCCTGTAGCAAAGGATGGAAAAATACGTTGCTGCTGATACAAATAGAGGCCCTTTCATTTTTCCCTTTTTAGCCAGTAAATCGAATCCTTTTTTTTTAGCTTATCCTGATTATAAACGAATATCCAGCTTTGCACTTTTTAATATCTCGGGATAAATCATATTTTTAGCAAGATACGCTCTTAACGTTTGGGGTTATTGACCGACAAACAGCAGAAGTGAAAGTTGACATTTAAAATGAGGATGACGAGACAACCGCGCGCCGATCTCGTCGTCCGTAATGATTAAATTCGACGTGCCTGCCAAAAGTTTTTACGCCAGTAGACGTTATCCAGCGAAGAACGCATCACTCCGCGACTGGTTGAAGCATGGATAAATTGATTATTGGTATCGTAAATTCCGACATGCAGACCACTTTCACCGGAACCCGTTTTAAAGAAAACCAGATCGCCGGGTAGCAAATCATCTTTATCGATCTCGGTACCAATCTTTGATTGAGTACGTGTGTCCCGCGGTAATTGAAGATCGAATTGGTCACGCATCGTCATCAACACAAATCCCGAACAATCCACCCCGCTACGGCTCATACCGCCATAGCGATAGGGGGTGCCATGCCAGGTTTGCAACTGATCGTTAAGACCCGCGATAACGGCGATAGAGTCCGACAGTCGGGCATTCGGCGCAGGAGCTCGATGGCTGCTGCACCCCGCCAAAAACAATGCTGTGATGAAAAGGAGCCAAAAGCGCATTCAGGACGAATCCTCTGATTTTTATTTTTGTGTCAATTTAGCGTGGAAATTATGTGATTTTCAAGAACCCATTTAACTTAAGTGGTTGATATGAGCATTCTGTGGCCTTCAATATCCAGGCGGCGGAAATTTACACCGTAGGCCAACGACAGATTGGCTGGCGTCAGCACCACATCACGCGCACCGCTCGCCAGCAGCTTTCCGCGCTTGAGCAACCACGCCTTGTGCGCATGGCGTAGCGTATGGTTAAGATCATGGCTGCTCATCACAATGGCGATTCCCTGCTGACACAGCTGGCTCAACAACCTGTCCAGCGCGTTTTGTTGCGCCACGTCCAGGCTATTCATCGGCTCATCCAGCAACAAAAGTTGCCCATGCGGATTAGACTGTGGACTCATTTGCAGGATGACGGCCGCCAGACGCACACGTTGCCATTCCCCCCCTGACAGCTGATTTACACCACGTCCCAGTTTATCGCCCAGCCCAAGCGCATCAGCCACCTCCTGCAGCAGGTCTGTTCGGGCTTTATCAGGCTGATGCAGCGTCAGAAAATGCCAGACCGGCATCGCAAATGGCGGATTTTGCTGTTGCGCAAGATAAGCACGATACTGCGCCAGCTTCGCTGCCGGCCAGTCTCCGAGCGGTGTATCACCAAAGGTGATGCTTCCCTCTCCCGTCGTCAGTCCCGCCATTCGCGCCAACAACGTACTTTTCCCCGCGCCGTTGGGGCCCACTAAATGCAGGATCTCTCCTGCTTTAATTTCACCAGATAGCGGGCCGAGTCGGGTAGATTCCGCAACATCCTGTAGTAGCATTAATCGGGACATTAGTTGGCCAATGCAGTCTTTATAGCGTGTACAAGAATCGGGTCCTCAGGCGTCATATCAGGAGAATAACGCTGCAGCACCTGCCCATCCCGACCGACTAAGAACTTCTCAAAGTTCCACAGAATATCGTCCGGGTAGAGCGGTGCCCGCCCTTTACTCGCCATACGCGCATAAAATCCGCTATCCGCCGGTGCAACCGCTGTGGGTGCCGCATCAATCAGCTTCTGATACAACGGATGGCGGGCTTCGCCATTGACATCAATCTTACTGAACATCGGGAAGGTAACGCCCCAGGTGGTGCTGCAATACGTCTTAATCTCGTCTTCGCTGCCGGGCTCCTGCCCCAGAAACTGGTTGCAGGGAAATCCCAGAACGGTGAAACCCTGCCCATGCCAGGCTTTCTGCAGGTTTTCCAGTTGCTCATACTGCGGCGTTAACCCACATTTTGAGGCTACGTTGACAATTAACAGTACATTTCCGGCATACGCCTGCAATGAGGTCGCCTCGCCGTCGATGGTTGTCACTTCCGTATTAAAAAGCGTGTTTTGCATAGCATCTCCAGACCAACAGGTGAATAGTGGGATGACCCTGTTCAGCTTTTAAGCATAGACCGAACCTGCGCTTTCTAGCGCGCAGCTTTTAACAATAACCAGATAAATACCGGTGCGCCCATCGTGGCCGTCACCACGCCAATGGGTAATTCAGCCGATGCCAGTACCAGACGTGCGACAACATCAGCAAACAGTAGTGCAATTGCCCCCGCCAGCGCACACCCAGGGAGTAAAACGCGGTGGTCGGTTAATCCACACAGTCGCAGAATATGGGGGATTACCAGCCCGATAAAACCAATTGCCCCCGCCAGCGCCACGCTTACGCCGACCATCCATCCTGTGGCAACCACCAGCAGGTTGCGCCAGAACCATAGGGGCAGTCCCAGCTGGCGCGCGGAGGTTTCGCCCAGCGCCAGCATATTCATCGGCAGCGACTGGCAACAAATCCACACCAGCACCGGAATCAATGCCACCATGAGCCAGGCCTGATGCCAGTCTACGCCGCCGAAGCCCCCCATCATCCAGTACATCAACTGTCGAAGGTCAAAAGAGGTGGAAAAATAGATAGCCCAGGTCATCAGCGCGCTGCAGATAATCCCCAGCGCCACGCCTGCCAACAGCAAACGACTGGTCGATAAATGTCGACGGGCAAAACGAAGAAGAATGAGAGTGATAATCAGCGCACCAGCAATGGCGCATAGGCCCAATGCCCAGCCGGGTAATTGCCCTTGCCCCAACAGCACAGCCGCAATAAGCCCTACCCCCGCGCCATTAGACACACCGAGTAAGCCAGGCTCCGCGAGCGGATTTTCAAACAGCGCCTGCATCACCGCGCCAGCCAGGGCCAGTGCGGCACCTACCAGCAATACGGCAAGTGTCCGGGGAAGTCGAATTTGCCAGACAAACAGATCACCGCGAGCGCTAAACCAATCGCCGGGAGCAATCCACTGTTCTCCTGCGCATAAACTTATCATTGTTGCCAGCAGCATCAGCACTGACAGAGACAGTATCCAGCGCACGTTTCGTCGCTGCTGTTGATGGGCGAAAGTCAGCATGTTTTCCATTCTGCTGAAAAAAGATGGTGAGATTCTACGGTGCTGATTCAGTAGTGAAAAGGAAAAAGGCCGCATAGCGGCCTTTTTAGTTATACGCGTCATACTTTGCGTATCGTTAAATCACTCTTCTTTGGGCGTTGCGTTTTCAACCCGGCTTTTTAACTTCTGCCCGGGTCTGAAGGTCACCACGCGCCGTGCTGTAATGGGAATATCTTCGCCCGTTTTCGGGTTACGTCCCGGACGTTGATTCTTATCACGCAGATCGAAGTTACCAAAACCAGAGAGTTTTACCTGCTCACCATTTTCCAGAGCACGACGGATCTCTTCGAAAAACAGCTCGACCAGTTCTTTGGCATCCCGCTTGCTAAGCCCAAGCTTATCAAACAGATATTCTGACATTTCAGCTTTTGTAAGCGCCATAGGTTCAATCCCTCAATGATGCCTGGAATCGCTCTTTTAATGCCTCTACACATTTGGCGACGGTAGCGGCAATCTCCTCTTCTTCAAGTGTACGGCTGGTATCCTGAAGGATCAGGCTGATAGCGAGGCTCTTATAACCCTCCGCAACACCCTTACCGCGGTACACGTCAAACAAGTTTACGCCAACTACCTGATTTACGCCAACTTTCTTACATTCGGATAAAATATCCGCTGCGGGAACGTTTTCTGCCACAACAACAGCGATGTCACGGCGGTTCGCCGGGAAGCGAGAAACTTCACGCGCCTGAGGCACCACGCGGTCTGCGAGCTTATTCCACTCCAGTTCGAACACCAGAGTGCGACCGTTCAGATCCAGTTTACGTTCCAGTTCAGGATGAACAACCCCAATGAAACCAATACGTTCACCTTTCAGATAAATCGCCGCAGACTGACCCGGATGCAGGGCCGGATTCGCTTCAGCTTTGAACTGGATGTCCGCCAGTTTGCCGGTCAGGTCGAGAACCGCTTCCAGATCGCCCTTCAGATCATAGAAATCAACCGTCTCTTTCGTCAGATTCCAGTGTTCATCATGACGGTTGCCGCAGATCACGCCCGCCAGCATCAGATCCTGACGGATCCCAAGGTTAGCCTGCGTATCTGGTACAAAACGCAAACCCGTTTCAAAAATACGCACACGGTTTTGCTGACGGTTTTGGTTATAAACCACCGTTGACAGCAAACCGGTCCACAGAGACAGACGCATTGCTGACATATCGATAGAGATTGGGCTTGGCAGCAGCAGCGCCTCTTCTCCCGGATGCAACAGCGACTGGACTTTAGGATCAACAAAGCTGTAGGTGATAACTTCCTGGTAGCCTTTGTCATTCAGCATGGTTTTAACACGTTTCAGCGAGAGATCCGCTTCACGATGCTCACCCATGATGAGTCCTGCCTGAATTGGGGTATTCGGGATATTGTCGTAACCGTATACGCGGGCAATTTCTTCGACCAGATCTTCTTCAATCTCCATATCGAAACGCCAGCTCGGCGCGACAGCCTTCCACTCGCTCTGGCCTTCAGTCACTTCACAGCCCAGACGACGCAGAATATCGCTCACCTGCTCATCGGCAATAGGGTGGCCGATCAGGCGATCCAGTTTGCTACGACGCAGCGTAATAGTGGCACGCTTCGGCAACGTCGCTTCGTTGGTCACATCAATCACTGGGCCGGCTTCGCCGCCACAGATATCAATCAGCAGACGCGTTGCACGTTCCATTGCTTTGTACTGCAGCGCAGGATCGACACCACGCTCATAGCGGTGAGAAGCATCGGTGTGCAGGCCGTGACGGCGCGCGCGACCGATAATAGACAGCGGACTGAAGAACGCGCATTCCAGCAGAACGTTTTGCGTTTCATCGTTCACACCAGAGTGCTCGCCACCAAAGATCCCCCCCATGGCCAGCGCTTTGTTGTGGTCAGCAATCACCAGCGTATCCGCACTCAGTTTTGCTTCACTGCCGTCGAGCAGGACCAGGGTTTCCCCTTCTTTTGCCATACGCACGACAATTCCGCCTTCAATGCGATCTTTGTCGAATGCGTGCATCGGCTGGCCCAGTTCGAGCAGCACATAGTTAGTCACGTCAACCACTGCATCGATGGAACGAATACCGCAACGGCGCAGTTTCTCTTTCATCCACAGTGGCGTAGGCGCTTTCACGTTGATACCTTTCACCACACGACCCAAATAGCGTGGGCACGCGTCAGCAGCATCGACCTGAATAGGCAGTACATCGTTAATGGTCGCCGCTACCGGGGTGATTTCCGGTTCAACCAGCGGAGCTTTGTTCAGCACAGCCACATCGCGCGCAACACCGATAATGCCTAAGCAGTCGGCACGGTTCGGCGTAACGCTGATTTCAATGGTGTTATCGTTGAGTTTCAGATATTCACGGATGTCGGTGCCAATCGGCGCATCGGCAGGCAGTTCAATAATACCGTTATGATCGTCGGAAATACCCAGCTCAGAAAACGAGCACAGCATGCCTTCAGACGGCTCACCACGCAGTTTCGCCGCTTTGATTTTAAAATCACCCGGCAGAACGGCACCAATGGTCGCTACCGCAACTTTCAGTCCCTGGCGGCAGTTCGGCGCACCACAGACGATATCCAGCAGGCGATCGCCGCCGACATTCACTTTGGTGACGCGCAGTTTGTCAGCGTTCGGGTGCTGACCGCACTCAACTACTTCACCGACAACAACACCGTTAAATTCACCGGCAACGGCTTCCACACCATCAACTTCCAGGCCCGCCATCGTAATTTGGTTTGACAGCGCATCGCTATCAATTGCTGGGTTAACCCATTCGCGTAACCACAGTTCACTGAATTTCATTGTATTACCCTGCCTTTATTTAAACTGTTTGAGGAAACGCAGATCGTTTTCGAAGAAAGAACGCAGATCGGTAACGCCATAACGCAACATGGTCAGACGCTCCATCCCCATGCCGAAGGCAAAACCGGAGTAAATTTCTGGATCGATACCGACGTTACGCAGCACGTTCGGGTGAACCATACCGCAGCCCAGTACTTCCAGCCATTTTCCGTTTTTACCCATGACGTCAACTTCCGCAGAAGGTTCAGTGAACGGGAAATAAGAAGGACGGAAACGAACCTGCAGGTCTTCTTCAAAGAAGTTACGCAGGAAATCGTGCAGCGTACCTTTCAGGTTGGTGAAGTTGATATTGGTATCAACGATCAGGCCTTCCATCTGATGGAACATCGGGGTGTGCGTCTGATCGTAGTCGTTACGATATACACGGCCCGGCGCAATGATACGGATCGGCGGCTGTTTTTCTTTCATGGTGCGGATCTGCACACCGGAGGTCTGCGTACGCAGCAGACGCGTTGCGTCAAACCAGAAGGTATCGTGGTCGGCACGCGCCGGGTGATGGCCAGGAATATTCAGCGCGTCAAAGTTATGATAATCGTCCTCAATTTCTGGACCTGTTGCCACGGTAAAGCCCAGCTCACCGAAGAAACTTTCAATCCTGTCGATAGTACGCGTTACCGGGTGCAGTCCACCATTTTCGATACGGCGTCCCGGCAGGGAGATATCGATAGTTTCTTCAGCCAGGCGCGCGTTCAGTGCTGCATTTTCTAATTCGGCTTTACGCGCGTTCAGCGCTTGCTGTACCTGCTCTTTGGCTTCGTTGATTACCGCACCTGCTGCCGGGCGCTCTTCTGGTGGCAGCTCGCGCAGGGTTGTCATCTGAAGGGTCAAGTGCCCTTTCTTGCCCAAATATTCGACGCGGACATTGTCTAACGCGGCAACATCTGAAGCCTGGTTAATGGCGGCCGTTGCACTGGCAACCAGCTCTGCGAGATGTGACATGGTTTTCCTCGTTATGTTGCGATATTCACTAGCCGCTCGTATATACGCAAAATCATTCAAGTTGTATCAAGGCGGCAAAAGAGCGAATGCAGCCAACACAGAGACAACTTGAAGGATGACGCGTATAAAAAAAGCCTCCACCAGGGAGGCTTTTAGGCGCTGTTTTCCGTTTCTTCTTTCACGCGCAAGCCTCCTGAGTTCAGGTGCTAAAGTAAAAGAAGAAGCGGAAAATAGCAGCATTCATGCTTGCGTTACCTTGTGTGGTAAAAACCGGACAACCTTTATTGAAAAGGCTTACGGATAAATTGTCAACCAATTGATTGAACTACAAATAAAAGAGAGGGAGCCAGGCTCCCTCTTTTCACCGGCTTATGCCAGAGCTGCTTTCGCTTTTTCGACCAGAGCGGTGAACGCTACTTTGTCGAATACTGCGATGTCAGCCAGGATCTTACGGTCGATTTCAACAGAGGCTTTTTTCAGGCCGTTGATGAATTTGCTGTAAGAAATACCGTTCTGACGTGCTGCTGCGTTGATACGCGCAATCCACAGTTGACGGAACTGACGCTTTTTCTGACGACGGTCACGATAAGCGTACTGACCAGCTTTGATAACAGCCTGGAAGGCAACGCGGTATACGCGAGAACGCGCACCGTAGTAGCCTTTAGCTTGTTTCAAAATTTTCTTGTGACGTGCACGGGCAACTACACCACGTTTTACGCGAGCCATATGTGCTCTCCTGTCTCTATATTCTTAGTAAAAAAATGAATTAAACGTTAACGGCTTATGCGTACGGCAAGCACGCGATAACCAGACCCAGATCGCCTTTAGACACGAGGCCTTTTGGACGCAGGTGACGTTTACGCTTAGTAGATTTTTTGGTCAGAATATGACGCAGGTTTGCGTGCTTACGCTTAAATCCACCACCACCGGTTTTTTTGAAACGCTTAGCAGCACCGCGTACGGTCTTAATTTTTGGCATTTTAATAACTTCCACTTCGCATTGTTAATAAACGAAACGTAGGCGAACAACGGCTGTGGAACCCGCAGGCTCCACAGACATTGCTACTTGAAGGCCTTACTGTTTCTTCTTAGGAGCGAGCACCATGATCATCTGACGGCCTTCGATCTTCGTTGGGAAGGATTCGACTACTGCCAGTTCACTCAGATCGTCACGGACGCGGTTGAGCACTTCCATACCGATCTGTTGGTGGGCCATCTCACGACCGCGAAAACGCAGCGTGATCTTAGCCTTATCGCCATCTTCCAGAAAGCGTACCAGGCTGCGGAGTTTTACCTGGTAATCGCCATCGTCGGTGCCAGGACGGAATTTAATTTCCTTAACCTGGATAACTTTTTGCTTTTTCTTCTGTTCCTTAGAAGACTTACTCTTTTCATAAAGGAACTTGCCGTAGTCCATAATACGACAAACTGGCGGTTCGGCGTTAGGGCTGATTTCAACTAAATCTACTCCAGCTTCTTCAGCCTTTTCGATCGCTTCTCTCAGACTCACAATACCCAAAGCTTCGCCTTCCAGACCTGTTAAGCGAACTTCCAGGGCGCGAATCTCGCCATTGATACGATTCGGACGTGCCGTTTGAACTCGTTTTCCGCCTTTAATACCTTATTCCTCCAGTTGTTGAAGACTGCGGCTGCGAATCTCTTGTTGCAGCTTCTCAATCACTTCATTTACGTCCAGGCTGCCCAAGTCTTTGCCACGACGGGTGCGCACGGCAACTTTGCCTGCTTCTACCTCTTTGTCGCCACAGACCAACATGTAAGGGACACGACGTAAAGTGTGCTCGCGGATTTTAAAGCCTATCTTCTCATTTCTCAAGTCTGCTTTTACACGAATACCCGCATTTTGTAGTTTCTGCGTTAATTCGTTGACGTATTCAGACTGAGAATCGGTAATGTTCATGACCACAACCTGAACCGGCGCAAGCCAGGTCGGGAAGAAGCCGGCGAACTCTTCAGTCAGGATACCGATGAAACGTTCCATAGACCCAAGAATTGCGCGGTGAATCATAACCGGCACCTGACGTTCGTTGTTTTCGCCAACATAAGAGGCGCTTAAACGGGACGGCAGGGAGAAGTCCAGCTGTACAGTACCGCACTGCCATGCACGATCGAGGCAGTCATACAGGGTAAATTCAATTTTCGGACCGTAGAACGCGCCCTCACCCAGTTGGAATTCAAACGGGATGTTATTTTCTTCCAGCGCAACGGCCAGGTCAGCTTCAGCACGGTCCCACATTTCATCGCTGCCGATACGTTTTTCGGGGCGAGTGGACAGTTTGACGACGATTTTCTCGAAGCCAAAAGTGCTGTACATATCGTAGACCATACGAATGCAAGCGTTAACTTCATCACGAATCTGCTCTTCAGTACAGAAGATATGTGCATCATCCTGAGTAAAGCCACGTACACGCATCAGACCGTGCAGCGCACCTGACGGCTCGTTACGGTGACAGCTACCAAATTCAGCCATACGCAACGGCAGATCACGATAGGATTTCAGACCCTGGTTAAAGATCTGAACGTGGCCCGGGCAGTTCATGGGTTTAATGCAGTATTCACGGTTCTCAGACGAGGTAGTGAACATCGCATCTTTGTAGTTGTCCCAGTGACCTGTTTTTTCCCACAGCACACGGTCCATCATGAACGGACCTTTAACTTCCTGATACTGATATTCTTTCAGTTTCGAGCGAACAAAAACTTCCAGCTCGCGGAAGATAGTCCAGCCATCGTTATGCCAGAACACCATACCCGGTGCTTCTTCCTGCATATGATACAGGTCAAGCTGCTTACCGATTTTGCGATGGTCACGCTTGGCTGCTTCTTCCAGACGTTGCAGGTATGCATTCAGGGCTTTTTTGTCGGCCCATGCAGTACCATAAATACGTTGCAGCATCTTGTTGTTGCTGTCGCCGCGCCAGTATGCCCCTGCGGTCTTCATCAGTTTGAAGTGATGACAGAAACGCATGTTCGGCACGTGCGGACCACGGCACATATCGACGTATTCTTCATGATGGTACAAGCCAGGCTTGTCATCATGGGCAATGTTTTCATCAAGAATAGAGACTTTATAGGTCTCACCACGCTTCACGAAGGTTTCGCGCGCTTCGTACCAGCTGACTTTCTTCTTAATGACATCGTAGTTTTTCTCAGCGAGCTCGTGCATCCGCTTCTCGAGCGCGTCGACATCTTCCTGGGTTAACGTACGGTCAAGATCGATATCGTAGTAAAAACCGTTGTCAACAACCGGTCCGATCGCCATTTTGGTGTTCGGCCAAAGTTGTTTGATCGCATGCCCTAACAGGTGCGCACAAGAGTGACGAATGATCTCCAGACCTTCTTCATCCTTCGCGGTGATAATGGAAAGTTTCGCATCATCTTCAATCAGATCGGAAGCATCAACCAGCTCACCGTTAACACGGCCAGCAATAGTCGCTTTCGCCAGACCTGGACCGATGTCCAGCGCAACATCCATGGGGCTTACAGCGTGGTCGTAATGGCGTTGGCTGCCATCAGGAAGAGTAATAACAGGCATGTTATATCCTTATTTGCAGTGGTGCCCCACACGTAAGAGCACATACAAAGATTCAATATTTAAAATTATCAAAAAGGTCTGGGCTGATTCCCGCTTCACTCTGCGAAATATGTCACAGGTCACCTGACAGGCAACGCTGGACCTACGCCCGTTTTTTGATAACACCGTTTGACAGTGTACACGGCATTACGAGCCGATCAAAGCTGCAATCAATGCGCTTTCCATGATGTAAATCAATTCACGGACACCCTTCTATCTTTGTTACACTAAGTCGAATGGTCTGACCTGGGCAGGAAAAGAACAATGCCAACAAATCGTTTTGCCAAAAAACACTGGAAGATGGTTGTAATACTGCTGGTTATTTGTGCGGCAATGCTGATGCTACGCTGGGCAGCCATGATCTGGGGTTAAACGTCAGAAGCACTATGCCAACCTGAGCAAATATATTCTACAGACTGTTAATTGTGTTTAATTATGACGGTAATGCTGAAATGCCATTTTCAGGACAGCCTATTTATTCATTAAATTGAAAGCGTCTAAAAATGCGGGATGTCAGAAAAGCGTCAAAAATAAAGCGCGGTTAGGATAATAAAAGTACTTAACGTTAATTTATAAAAGCCGGACCATTTAACTGGCCCGGCTAACTATTACATCCGATAGCCGAGCGAAACCGTCGTGCGGCGATCGGTATGCTCCGGCGCGGTTGCCGGCGGTTCGGAGTTCCAAGTCACGTTGTACGCAACCTTCAATCCAAAGTGTTCGTTGATAGCAACATTCAAGGCCGTTTCAGAATTCAGCGTTGTATCATCGGCACCAAATACCGACACACCCTGCGTAAACTTGGTGTTGTCCGTCATCTGCCACGCATAAGCCCCGGACGCATAACCTAACGGCTGTGTTTCAGTGGTGCCATCAGTGTGCTCGTCATAACGTACACCAGGACCGAATTCAAAGCGGAAGCTGTGCACCGGTCCATTAAGAAACTGGCGACCATAACCGGCCGTTAGCACATCACGCTCACGATATCCGTTATAACGGTCTGTTAACCAACTGGCCTGACCAAAGAGATAGTCATAGTCAGTCATGTTGTAACGACTACGACCACCTACAGCATATTTCTCAGATGAACGTTCATCATTTGAGGAGGTGTTGCTGGCATTTCCCCACAGAGACCACGCCGTAGATTGACCATACCAGGTCATGGTGGTGTCTGCGGTTAAAGAAGAACTTTTTGTGTTGCCTGACTGGGCAAGATATCCCGCGTTCAGGTTACCTTCAAAGGGTTTTTTCGCGCTGGAAGGGTCATCCATGACAGTAAAAACGGAATCATCGGCGGCGGCATGCATTGACGCAAACACGCACCCCGTCAGCAATACTGCTGCGGGCACTGTCTTCAAAAGCTTCATTTATAAAGAGTCCGTACAACAAAAAAAGAGACCATAACGGTCTCGGAAACTTTCATGTGGATCAATGACAAAAGACCCTTGAAAGGTAACAAATTATAAAAAGACTCGAATAACATAGCAATAAATTCTTATTTCATTTTTTGAATA